>JAESSY010000004.1 GCA_016763855.1 Pseudomonadales bacterium | reverse complement strand
TGCTGTGTCGATAGAAGAGCCTATTGAGATTTGGGTGACGGTACCAAGCGACGACGGTTCACATCAAGAGATCTCCCTCTCTATTTCCATGCGCACACCTGGTGACGATAAAGCTTTAGTTGTGGGGTTTTTATTTAGTGAAGGTATCATCAACAATATCGATGATGTAAAAAAAATAACATATTTTGGTCCCGTAACCGAGCCCTACTCTATTCAAAATCAAATAAACGTCAAACTCAAATCAGGGGATAGTATAAATGACAGAGACTTTCAACGTCACTTCTATTCTAATAGTAGTTGTGGCGTTTGTGGCAAAGCCTCCATTCAAGCACTCGAGATGCAACACAATCCACAACTTACAAAAAATGGATTCTCAATTAGTAAAGAAAAGCTTTGTACGCTGCCGATCTTACTACGTAAGGCCCAACTAGAATTTGAACAAACTGGTGGCTTACATGGTATTGCGCTAATAGATGGGGCGGGTTCTATTCTTGTTATTAAAGAAGATGTTGGTCGTCATAATGCAATGGACAAACTATTGGGGGAGCTGCTCATTTCAGAAGTTCACAAGAGTGCTGAAAATATGGTTTTAGTGAGTGGTCGTACAAGCTTTGAGCTCGTCCAAAAGGCCCTGATGGCAGACATTCCATTCATCGCATCCATTGGTGCACCATCCTCAGCCGCTATCGACCTAGCCAAAGAATACAATATGACCTTGGTGGGTTTCTTAAATCAAAGCAGTTACAACATTTACAACGGCTCACACCGAATCACCTAATTTCAGGGACAGTTTACGAGCTTGTAAGCACATCGATGAGTAACTTGTGGTAACCCCTAAGATGGAGAAAGTCGATAGAAATCAGAAGGAATATGGCGCGCCCAGAGGGATTCGAACCCCCGACACCCAGGTTCGAAGCCTGGTGCTCTATCCAGCTGAGCTATGGGCGCGTTCAGCGAGGTCGCGTATTGTCCCCTATTCCCGAATAGATAGCTATATCGAGAGAACAAAATCTCTGTCCAAAAATAGCTTAGCCACGCTCTCACCACATACTTGATCATTCTCAGAGATTTACTACCCTTAAAGGACTAATGGATCTTTGTTTTATGACGAATACCTCACTATACCTAATGGCACAGCAGGATCCTTTGGATGGGAATATTGTGAGCCAAATGTTGCAATCAAGCCAAGCTGATCGTGTCCGCATCAATCAAGTCGGGACAATTTCTTCTGCACTACAGTATCTTTCTGAAACGAATTACGACGCACTCATTCTCGATCTAAATCTCTCGGTGAAAAATGACCTTAATGACGTTAAGAAATTCCTTTGCGACTATCCTCGTCTACCCATCATTATTCTTGCAGAAAGTGACGATCATGAGTTAGCGGTGAAATGCCTTCACCTTGGTGTTCAGGATTACATTTATAAGAATCAACTCAATGCTGAGTTATTAAATAGAATTATGCGTTACGCCATTGAGAGGAAACGGATACACCTTGAACTAAAACACGCCCTTGCGGAAGCGGATAAAAGAAATCGGCAACTCACCTTTTTGGCGCGGACAGATACACTCACCAAGCTCCCCAACCGGGCTTATTTTTTCGAGATAACAAAAAAAGCAATTGCTACGGCAGAAAGGCTAAACAAATCTGTTGGAGTGCTTTATTTCGACCTCAATCGATTCAAAAATATTAACGATAGGTACGGCCACACAACAGGAGATCATGTTCTCATAGAAATTGCTAGTCGATTACAGAAACAACTTAGAAATAGTGATATGGTGCTCGAATCGGTGGTGATGAATTTGTTGTTCTAACAAACCAACTCGATGACCCGGTTCAAGCTTATTCTCTTGCAAAAAAAGTGCACCACATTATCAGCCAGCCTATTAAAGTAGGTGGAAATGAATTTAATGTTGGCGCCAGCATTGGCATTGCCACCTACCCTGAAGTTCCGACTGTCGATAAACTCGTTCAATCTGCTGATATGGCAATGTATGAAGCCAAAAAAAATGGTCGCCACTTCGCTTGCTTTTATACAAAGCATCTTGAGAACAAACATCGAAATCAACGCACATTAGAACATGAGCTTGAACAGGCGTTAGAGACTAACGAACTCCATGCAATGTACCAACCGATAATTTCGAGTAAAACAGAAAGTGGATTGAATGTTGAAAGTTTATGTCGATGGGAAAGCCATAAGCTGGGCTCTGTCTCACCTGAAAAGTTCATCCCGGTAGCAGAAGCAGCCCTACTTGGGGATAGTTTAGGTAGAGTCATGCTACAAAAGGGTGGACAACTCAAAAAGTTATGCGAGCAAAACAACATTAAACTGGGAAAACTTTCGATCAATGTTTTTGGTCGCCAGTTTGTAGATAAAGAATTTTCTGATAGATTATTGCGGGAACTTCAAGAGTTCGATATTCCCCCTGAGCTACTTTGTATAGAGATATCCGAACAACAAATGATAGACAACCTGAAAGACTGTCAAGAACAACTCATCAAATTAAGAAGGAATGGAATCGAGATCGCCCTTGATGATTTTGGCACCGGTTTTTCATCCATCATGCATTTAAAGCAATTCCCTGTTGATGTCATAAAGCTTGATCGAGCTTTGACAGCCAATATTGATAGAAATCAAGATAACCAAGCACTATGCGAAGGGATTATACATATGGCCCACCGCTTTAACATGACAGTAACCGCAGAAGGGATAGAGCGTCAGGAAGAATACAAAGTTCTGCACGAAATGGAATGTGACGAATTCCAGGGATACTTGTTCGGACGTCCAATGAGAGATTCGGCTCTACTTGATCATTGGCAGCTAGATCATTGGCAAAAAGTAGGCAAGCACTAACTAAGCCGATACACTAGGGTATTTACTCGCAATAGGTAATACCCATGTCTGGACCCCTTGAAGGATATCGAATTCTCGATCTAACGACTGTTATCTCTGGCCCTTATGCCACCATGTTGCTCGGGGATCAAGGCGCCGATGTTATCAAAGTAGAATCTGTTACTGCACCAGACCATGCAAGGGGTGCAGGATATGGTAACAATCAGTTTACTGCGACGTTTCTTAACAACAATCGAAATAAAAGAGGTCTAAGCCTCGATCTGAAATCAACGAAAGGAAAAGAAATTCTATTCAAGTTGGTAGAGCAGGCAGATGTATTTGTACAAAACTTTCGTCCCGGCGTCGTTGAACGACTTGGTATTGGTGAAGGTGAAGTTAGAGCGCTTAAGCCGGATATTATTTATGTTTCTATCAGCGGCTTCGGTGAGTCTGGACCTTGGTCACACAAACCAGTCTATGATCCGATCGTTCAAGCGATTAGCGGCTTAGCTACGATACAAGGTGGATCGGACGAAGCACGACCTCGATTAGTGAGAACAATTTTGCCTGACAAACTCACCGGCATGACTTCTGCTCAGGCAATCACCGCTGCTTTATTACAACGCGAACGCACGGGTGAAGGACAGCATGTTCGTATATCCATGCTAGATTCCGTTGTATCCTTTTTGTGGTCTTCGGATATGGGGGGGCAAACCTTTGTCGGAAAAGAAGTCAGCTCTCAACGGGCTGCGACTTTCATTGATTTGATTTACGAAACAAAAACCGACTATATCAGTGTATCTGCCATGTCGAATAAACAATGGCAGGCACTCTGCCCTGCCCTTGGTCATCCCGAATGGCTAGATGATGAAAGATTCTCAAATCCAGCACTTCGAGATAAGAATGCTGATCTACGTCTCCAAATGACACAGGACGCTTTGCTTGAGAAAGATGCCAATAGCTGGCTCAAAATTCTCGATACCGCCGGGGTACCCTGTGCCCCGGTATTAAAAAGAAAGGATATGATTACACACCCCGTTGTTGCTGCAAGTGAACTGATTGTTGAAACCGACCACCCAGTTGCTGGCAAGTTGCGTCAAACTCGACCTGCTGCTCGATTCAGCCATCAGCCACTCACTATCAGACGAGGCGCTCCTTTACATGGTGAACATAATAATGAAATTTTAACAGAACTCGGACTGAGTCAATCCGAGCAAGATAAACTAAGAGAGAATGGCGTCATCTCTTAGTGACTTTAAGCACAATGCTGGCAACTCAATTCGATAAAATCATCCTGTAATAGACGACTATTGGAGGAAAATTGTTTTTTAAGAAAAGCCATTTGATCCCCCAAAATTCTACCACTATGGGTTAGTGCCAGATACTCAGCATGGTTGGGTTTGAATGGCAATGCTAACAACTCCATATTGATCTCACTCAACAAGCTACTGCCCTTGTGCGCATTGCAGCGCTTGCAAGAAGTCACCACATTGGTCCAGGTATCTCGCCCCCCTCTAGAAATGGCTTGAACATGATCCCTGCTCAATTGCTCATCGACAAAGCGCTTTCCACAATAGAGGCAGACATTTTGATCTCGCCGGAATAAAGCACGATTAGTCAGTGGGGTTTGACTCTGGGCCTTGGCAAATACCTTTCCTTTGCATGCCATGATGCTACTGAGGTGGACAACAGTTTGTTCTCCCGTTGAGCGACTATGTCCTCCGTGTACAGCCATCACTTCTTCACCATAACTCCAACTAACAAGCTCCCTTGCATGAAGGCAAACCGCATCTTGCCAGTTTAGCCATTCGACGGGCATTCCCGCAGTATTTATTCGGAGAATTCTTGGTGTGTTCATGGCTATTCCTCAGCAATACTCTTTCTATCAGGAAATTAGTTTTACGTGAAAATTTCAGGCCAAAAAAAACCCCGAGTATTTTCGTGCTCGGGGTGCGGAATGACATCGTATAAGTAAGGTCGTCGTACTGCATTCTCGCAGCAAGACCTTCTAATAGTCTGATTTACTACCTGCATTGTCTTATACATTGTCTTGCATATCGTTCCGTACATTGCTCTGTACCTAGCAATAGCTGTCATTCATCAAGGTCATTTATCTCAATCATATCGCTGTCACCCAAATAATCAAGTCCTGACCCCTCACCAAAGCGCCATTTTTTTAGTAAACTAGACCTTTCCGCTAAAAGGTCATAGATAAATGGTACATAAGCCCTCCAATAAAGATAAGGTTTACGCCAAGCCCCTAAAAGAACCAGAAGGCTTTAAATTCGACGCAAAAGTAGCCGACGTCTTTGAGAATATGATAACGCGTTCAGTTCCCGGCTATCCTTTAATGCTCGATCTGATTGGCATGTTGGGTGAAATGTATGCTATTGCCGATACCCGTTGTTATGATCTGGGGTGTTCCCTCGGAGCTTCAACACTAAAATTAAGACAGCATCTACCTCAATCTTGTCATTTGATCGGTATTGACAGCTCAAGCGCCATGGTTGAACGATGTCGAGCGAATGTAGCCAGGGATCATAGTCAGGCAAGTGTCGAAATTCTGGAGCAAAAGATTCAGGATACTGAGTTTGAATCTGCCTCTGTCGTCGTTATCAATTTCACCTTACAATTTATTCCCGATAATGAACGGGTCGCCATGCTGAAAAAAATTGCTGATGGCATGGTTACAGGCGGCGCTTTGATATTAGCTGAGAAGATTGTATTTTCGGATCATGAAAAACAAAGGTTTATGACTGAACTACATCATGAATTTAAAAAATATCAAGGTTACAGTGACTTAGAAATTGCTCAAAAAAGGGCGTCTCTTGAAAACGTGCTTATACCTAATACTGAAGAAGAACATATCGATCGTCTCAAAGAGGCAGGATTCTCAAGCGCTCAGGTTTACATACGCTGCTTAAACTTTGCTTCTATCCTAGCGATTAAATAACAGAGGTCACACCCTTGCCAATCCAACAATTTGTCCAGGATTTCTTTGAGGCAAGCTCAGGTGAGCCGATCTCAAATTTTCATAAACATTTGAGGCGAGAAATAGACCACTTTTTTCAGGCTCACAAACACGGCCGGCAAGCAGAATGGGATGAACTTATTCAATCACTCCCGAATATCGCAACCACTAATATCGACTTAAATCACAGTCACATTCGAATAAATGGACAAGAAACTCCAGACGATCTGGAATCACTATTGAAAGAATTTACACCTTGGAGAAAGGGGCCATTTAATTTTTTCGGTACAATTATCAACACAGAATGGCGCTCTGACTGGAAGTGGGATCGAATACAACCGCATATTAGTGATCTATCTGGGCGCGCAGTTCTGGATATTGGCTGCGGAAACGGCTATCACTTATGGCGTATGTTAGGAGACGGCGCCTCATTTGCCTTGGGAGTAGACCCAACAAGACTATTTCTTTATCAGTTTCATATTGCAAAACATTTTATGCCTGAAAAGCCTGCCTACTTACTCCCTTTAAGATCTGAGAACCTACCGAGGTTCAAGCTGTTTGATACGGTATTTTCTCTTGGGGTTCTATATCATCGACGCTCCCCTATAGATCACCTAACAGAATTATTCAGTTTTCTACGTCCAGGAGGAGAATTAGTGTTAGAGACATTGGTGGTCGATGGGGATGCTCGCACCATCCTCACACCTGTAGACCGCTACGCGAAAATGGCAAATGTTTGGTTTCTGCCGAGCACCTCTGCATTAGAAATTTGGCTTGATCGAGCCGGTTTTAGAAATATCAGAACGGTAGATATCAATCAGACCTCAGTCGAAGAACAAAGAAGCACGGAGTGGATGACATTTCATTCACTCGCTGAATTTCTAGATCCGGATAACGCCAATCTTACGGCAGAGGGATTGCCAGCACCTAAGCGCGCTATACTAATCGCTGAAAAACCCTAAGGCGCCATATCTAACGTTTCTTTGAATCCAGATGGACTATGAGGGCCAAAAATAAGTTGTTCAAGAATTCCCTGGCCTTTATAAACACCTGTCGGGCTCTTTAGTGTCACATCGCATATCGCCTGAATGTGGATGTCCTTTGGGTCCAGTTCATCAACAGGATATTCATCGTATCCAGTAGCAAGTTCACCATGGTAACTACCATGCTTCCAAATCTCGTGACCATAGCCTATTCCTTTCATCGAAAAATTCCATTTTGGCCTTAGCTCAAACAAGAATTGATCTCCCGATGCGTTGATAAATTCAATTTGTGCTTTTTTCGCAAAACGAGTACCGGATTCAAATTCTATATTAGATGACCAGCTCGCCATTTCCTGAAAACCTACCTCACTATTAATTTGCGGGATAATTACGCCATTCCCATTCCAGGATTGTCCATATTGATCTTCATTAAGAAAGTAATGTGCCGAAAAATCATCGAAATTTAGCGGCGCCCACAACCAATAAAACTGGGGGGTATGATTACCGGGATTAGGCTGAGGATCTGATTCTCCTATCGTTCGAATCCCCCAGCTTCTGTCACGAGTACCCCAAAAATCAGTCACGTCGATACGCTGACCCGAGACTTCTACCCAACCTGTCCAAAGACCATTCTGCATCATACGGGTAACATCCATCATCATTTGGCTGCCAACACGACGTGTAAATCGGGGTTCTTCGTGAACGGGGGTCCGCGCAGTGAATGTTAGTTCAGCCTTGATACCATTTTCTACGTCATTACAAGACACGCGCAGTACTTCCAAAGGCTTTACAATATCGACAGAGATAGGCCCAACATTCAAATCCAGTCGCTCCATATGCATCACTTTCGATCCATACACATTATGCTGTACGCCATCTACGGTAATGGAGAAGGCTGCATCCATTACATTGACATAAGGATAGACACCCAATGCCGCGGCGAAAAATACATCACCACTTCTGTTATAACCATTGAAGAAATATCGGTCATAAAAATTTCGGTTGGCACCTGTATACGCAATAGGATCAGGTGTTTGATGCAGGGGGAAATCATCGCCTTTGGTTATCACAGTTACACAGTCCTTTTCTAGTTGAGAATATCGTTGAGATCAAGATAATTATTATAAGACTAAAGCAAGCGATCATATTATTCTAAAATGGTCATAACTGGAATTAAACATTTCATGGTCGCAATGCCCCTAAAGTTTTATGGACACAAAATCAATTCGAAGTCGATAGCCGATTGCTTCTGCGTAATCTGTGAGTGTGGGCAGTTTTGGCAAAATTTCTGACTCCACGCTTTCCAGTCTGGAAATATTACTTTTATTTGTGTGTAGTTTTTCTGCTACCTGCTCTTGAGTAAACCTAGCTTCTAGGCGGAGTGCTATAGGCTTTTTCCATATTTCGTAGGCCGGAGAAAGAGTATCATAATACACTTTCACTCCTTTTCGTTTGAATGCCTCTTTCTTAAATGACTTTAGTGTAGGTCTGCTCATTTCATAACTCCGATATTCGTTTACGGGCTTTATCGATCTCTTTCTGCGGCGTCATTTGCGTCTTTTGCGTTTTTTTGATGAAAGAGTTCAAAATTATAATTTCTTTTCCTTTGACCGCGCAAAAGAGGGAGCGCCAATTCCTTCCTTGCCTTGATCCCTAATTTCGAAAAGTCCCTTACCCATTGGGGCTGTATATTGCTTACCTATTGCAGGGCCAGATTTCTCTATGATTTCAGCTATGTGGAGGAAGTTGGCCAATATTCCTTTAGGGAAATTGAGTGTTTCCTCCTTAACTTTGACATTAAAGAATGTGACTTTCCATGGCAAAGAGATTACCTGAATGAAATTCAGAGAGTAGATATTGTTAGAAGGACCACTGATCATACTCGGGTCTGAGAATTGCCATGCAAATGGCATCAACATATTCGTCGCCCCTGACGAGCGCGTCGCGTCGTATTCCTTCCTTGACGAACCCAACCTTTTCATAGACATGGGCTGCCCTCCGATTAAAAGCGTAAACCTCCAGCTCCACTCGATGTAAGGATAGTTTTTCAAATGCAAACTTCAGGATCAGTCTCGTCGCCTCTGTCCCATATCCCCGCCCATAATATTGCGGGTCGTACAGTGCAATCCGGAAACCTGCAGCCAGATTGACTTCATCAATATCGCTCAACACAATTTCTCCAATGATAATGGATTGCCCATCAATGGCTTCGATTGCATAATCCACTCGGTCATCGGCATCTTCGACACGAGCACAGTGTGCCTTTACTTGCTCAAATGTGAACTTCTCCTGGGTGCCAGTCAGCCGATTGGTTTCTTCATGTTTCAATGACTCAAACATGGTCTCTGCATCACCTGCAATAATGGGTCGCAATCGAATCGACGAACCCGTGAGCACTGGCTTAACTGGCATTTCTATTTTCCTTCCTGTAATTCAAGGTATCAGACGCTATCCATGACCTGCCACTCTCCCCCTCGTCTATTCTTGTATGATATTCACTATCATAATTTACTCGGATTGAACCATATGATCCCCCAACCTTTAACAGCAGCTGCTTTTGCATCATTTGGAGATGTCATTCATCTAATTTCAACTAGGCGTTCTAGTCGCTGTCGGGGCAACCCTATCTTATCATTGTGGCATCAGTATACGCCACGTTGGGTTACCATAGTCCTCTTCTAGTTGAAAGAGCACGCGATCAAATAATTATTCTAAAATGGTAACTCAGTTGTAAAACTGAGCTTTTCTCCCCTTGTTGGGTGGTCAAATTCAAGACTAAGCGCATGTAACAAGAGACGCTCCGAAGCCTTTAGGGCCTCGTCGTGGGCATAGAGATCGCAGCCCAATATGGGATGGTGAATACTCGCTAAATGAATTCTTAACTGGTGACTCCGACCCGTCACAGGTATCAATTCTACACGTGTGCCTTTCGCGGTACGTCTGATACATTTGAATTTTGTCAGTGCCTTCTTCCCGAGATCAAAATCAATACGTTGTTTTGGTCTATTAATCGGATCTGGTGCAATAGGTAATGCTATAACGCCCTGATTCTCGATCATCGCCCCGTAGACATCAGCAATGTAAATCTTTTTTACAAGCCGTTCTCTAAACTGCTTATTCAAATTAGAAACAGCGTGCTTTGTTCTGGCATAGACCATTAAGCCTGATGTATCTAGATCGAGTCGATGTACAACGACGACATCAGGATAAATGTCTAACAATCTCTTGAGCACACAATCTTTAACAAATCGACCAGGAACAGACAACAAACCAGCGGGTTTATTTACGACGACGATATCATCATCCACAAATAATAATTGGATATCTTCTTCACAAGGAGGGGGCACGTGGTGGGTGTATTTCTCAGTCATTTTTTACTTTAGATTCACTGGTACTCTTATTGTCGTGACAAAAAGATGTCCATTCAAAATATGGCTTCTTTAGCAATAATATATAATATTTTGCTACCCGCTTTTACAACACCGGACAAAGTGCCTGAAACCTTTGATTTTCCACCAGCACGTTGACCATAGGGGACTTCGAGCTCACGCACCCGCAGTCGTTTTTTGCAGGCTTTTATTTGCATCTCTACAGTCCAACCATAGTTTAGATCTTTCATATCCAGCGTCTTTAGTGCTGCCATCGTGATGGCACGAAATGGGCCTAGATCAGTATAGTTCGCCCGCCATCGCCAATTCATCAACAAGCATGCAAATCGATTACCATTCCTTTGTACCCAAGACATTGCCTTTCTGCTTTCAACGCCCATTCGTGAACTGACAACAAAGTCAGCTTCTCCCCTAAGAATAGGCTCTAGTAACTTCGACAAAACCCTTGGATCATCACTCAAATCCGCATCCAAGAATACGAGAATATCATGCTCTTGGGCGGCGGCTATTCCTGATAGACAAGCCTGCCCATAGCCTCGTCGAGGTTCAAAGACAAGCTTTGCGCCTTTTGACTTTGCTACCAAGGAAGTATCGTCTTCTGATCCATTATCAACCACAATCACCTCAGCAACCTGACTGAGGATCATATCTAACAATACAGGTAAGGTTTCTTCCTCATTTAGCGCGGGTATAATAATGCAAACACTAGGCTTCATGTTGATTCTATTGCTTCAGGCTTTCCCTTTAGCCTAAGGTAACAATAAGCAGCAAGCAGCAGACTCGGAATAAATTCTACCATCACTATAATTCCATTAAAGAATGGTAACAGTCCTTTTATCTCAAACAAGTAACGCAAATAGTACAATGGCAAAGTCGCTGTTAACAATAGTATGGGTTTATAAGGTATACAGGATAACCAGGGGAGCAGCCAAAGATAATACCAGGGATATCCTGTTGGAGAGAACATTAAAAGAACTGCAGTGACCATTAGCATTCGCCAAACAATATCCTCTGGAGCGGATTCAGGTTTCTTAACGATGTGAATTAACACACTCACTACAACAAATATTACGAGCAATCTAGATACGAGATTAGGGTCAAAGATACCGGTTCGGTCTGCCCCTAATATCAAGCCGAAAAAGCTATTAATAAGCGGATAAATAAATGCGTTTGTATTCCAGGTTAAAGCATAGCTTACGACGCCTGCATCGTAGTCTAAGCGCGTCAACAATTGTGGCGCAAGGAACAAAACACACAAGACCAAAAATGGCCATGCCGTCTTAAAAAGTTGCTTAGGTGAACTGATAAAAGAACGAAACAATAATGGCGGCAGTAAGATAGGCCAGAGCTTTATACCCACTGCACAAGCCAGTAATACCCCGGAGTACGTTTGTTGTTTCCTGATATATAATAGTGCAGACCCCGTCAGAAAGGGGATCAACAAAACATCCATATGTGCAGCCCCTATTGTTTCAATAATCAGCAGAGGATTAAGCCAATATATGCCAATAAGCGATGTATCTTTCCCTAATTCACGAAGAAGCAAAGCCAAAATACCAACGGCAATGCAATCAACCATCAATAAGATTAACCTCCAAGTTGTCAAGTCCGCCGGGCTAATCCAGTGAGCAATAGCAAATACAGTCTGAGTAAGAGGCGGATAAATGGTCCGTATCGTTGGATAGGCAACACGATCTAAATAATCAACTTGGTATAGCTTATCTAAATCAAAGGGGGAAGGCATAGCGTCTATTGGCGCACTTGAATAGGGATTTATGCCTTGGGTACTGAGTTCAGCATCCCAAAAATATCGATAAAAATCGTCTTCATAAACGGGAGTAGAATCCAGAAAAATTATCCGAAGTACCAAACCGATCAGTATTATGGTGATTGGCTTGTACGGTTGACAGACGATCAATTTATTCACAAAAAACAGGTACGCGACACCTATTGACATCATCAACAAAACGATCAATATATTAGGTCGATCTAACCAGGGTATTTCGTAAGCAAAAAATTGACTCAAATAGACAAATAAACATAGTCCACCACACAGCATGATAAGACTAAGGTGAGAAAAGAAGTTCGTGCCTTCGCGGCGTGGACTGTCAGATCTGATCAGCTTCCTCCGCCACTACGATTACCTACTGATGATCCTTGCAAAGCAGATCGCGGATACACTGCAACGCCTCGCCAATTAAATTTGTCTTTAATTATATAGGGTTTTGCACCTATTTTTTGCGCAAGCGATTTACCAGAGAGAGAACGGATATGATCCAAAATTTCTGCATCTTCATTTCCAAAAAGCGTTTCCTTATTCCACAAATATAGACTAGAAAGCGTCATACCTTTCTTATTCACGCGTACATTGTTTTTATTATTTACGAACGCCCTACCCAGCTTTTCTAATTGCTCGTGAACCTTTGGCCCTGTAAACGACCAAACGCCATTGGGCGGACTACCTTTTGCGCCATAACTCAATCCATAAAGCGTAAGTGGATCTTTCCATTGAGGAATCAGGATATTTTGCTCAATATCTTCAAGGGAGAGTGCCTGCCCTTCTACCGTAAATATCTTTTCATTCCATTTAGTGCCTGGTTTGCCTGGTAATCCTCTTGTTTTTTTGATGCGTCGAGCACTCACCTTATCAACAGCATATAAGTGAATAACCCCGATATTGTGTAAATTTAGCCAATAGGCATATTGTTCATCGCGATTTAATTTTGAAACCGGTAGGGACTCTAGATAAGAAATAAAACTTTTAAGGTATTTTAAGGGTTCTGGCGGGCTCAAAACTATATATCGCATCATCATTTCTTTGCCCGATTTATCTACGATCGTTCTTAATATGGCGTCCAAGGGACCATACTGAACCTCGTCTGTTGAATCACTATCATGAACAGCCCAACGATCCCAATCCACTTCCTCCCCTAGGCTTTGTTGAGGAAGTAGCATCATGAATACAAACTGCAAAACGGTAAAAATCTTTAGATAATTTCTAAACCCAACATTCATGGTTCTATTCACACCCCTTACTCCTCCATCATTTAAGCCTAGGCCCAATCAAAGAACTGAGCAAAATAACCAACTGGATCAAGGCTAGTCTATCAAGGAGATATCGGCTTCACCAGTATAGTATTTGTCCTACTGGCGGGAATATTTCAGAGATTCAATCGGTCTTTTCGCTTTATCTATACTATCCATTTGGCAATTCCGCAGTGCCTTATTCTGAAAAGAAGGACCGCGTCAAATCCAAGAATTCATCTAGCTGGTCATGCTGCACCCAGTGACCCGCATTCTCCACTGTCACAGAACGTGCATTTTTAAAGAATTGGACAGGATCTTCTCTTTTCAGATCAGAGAACCAGCTCTCCTTTCCTGCCATCAGAAGAACAGGGCAGTCTATTCGACCCCAGAGCGCTTTTGTTTGTTCATAATTGATGTCAAAGCACGACATAACATGGGTATAGTTATCAAACTTCCAGCTATAACTACCATCCTCATTTTGAACACTGCCATGAACCGTTAAGCTTCTGGCTTGATCAGCACGAAGATGCTTATTGGCCTCATGCATTCGACTAAATGCGTCATCTAGTGATTGATATCGTTTTGGAAGCCGGCCAGATAGTTTTCGATTAGATTCTATCCATTCCCGTATTCTGATGTGAGGAGGTTCAGGACGATACATGGAAGGCGCGCCTCCCGTACCTTCTATCACAATTAATTTCTCAACATTCTCAGGATAAACACCTGCATATCTCAGTGCAACACCACCTCCTAGACTATGGGCGACGATACGTAGTGGAGCAAGATTTTGCTGATGAATGAGCTGCGCCAAATCGTAAATGTACTCAGTATGACCATAGGCACTACCCATCATCCATTGAGAATCTCCGTGGCCTCTAAAATCTGGTGCGATGATGTGGTAGTCATCACATAGCGCCTGAGCAACCCAGTCCCAGTTGTGACAATGATCCCGATTACCATGGACTAATAACAAAGGTGGTGCTTCAGGATTACCCCAGTCGAGGTAATGTAAACGCAAGCGTTGGGAATAATAAAAATGGGACGTCGGCATCTTTTTATCTGCCATTTAGTCGGTCTCCTTTTCTCTTCTGTTCAATATGATTGACTTATATTATAAACTAATGACAAAGCGATTCTCTATTGATTGATCCCAGAGGCTGTTAAGATAGCATCTTCATCCAGATACAACCGCCAACTGCATAGATATGGATATGGTTCTAGAGGCACTAAAACATAGATACACAAGAGCCTTATCCGAAAGTGATAAGGTCGAAATCCCAAATCTAATAGAATTTCTTGCCTTAACGGAAACTCAGAATTCCATAGAATCCTTGCTAAGCCAAATTAGTCAAAAACATCCCGATGGCGTTTTATCAGAAGATCAGTTCGCTATTTTGGCCAGCCTCGATGATTGCGTTAAATTAATCTTTAACATCGCTCATTTAGACTCTGAAGTCGAGGCAACCCTACGTCGAGCACTGCCAGTACTCGCTATTCATTTGTTACAAGATCCAGAATTAGTCTTTAGTAAAAAACCAACCCTCATTTCTATTCTCGATAAACTCAGCGAGGGACTCACGGGCTGGATACCGAAACTTGGAGCTGGAAGTGAAAAGCTGAAATACAAACTTGAATCTTCACTGATCATCATCACATCTGCCAATTTCAATATTGGCGAGCTGTATTCTGACATATCAGCATTTATGTCCAAGGAAGGAAAACGAACCAATAAGCAGGAAGAACGTCTTGCTGCTTCCGAAACGGGTCGAGTACGTACGCAACAATCTAAAAGCCTAAGTGCAATAATGATCAATCATGCTACTCAAAAACAATTCCTAACCGCATCACTCCTTGAGTTTCTCTATGGAGCCTGGTTCGAATCAATGCAACTTATTATCATCAACAAGGGTTTAAATAGTGAGGAATGGCAACGGGCAGAAAAGATTACCGAAACCCTAATAAAGACCTATCAGACAATCGACCTAGATAGCGAAGATGCTGCAAAAGAGAAGCAATATCTATACAAAATAATTGAACACCTGCCCGGGGAAATTCGCGAATTGCTTGTTGCCTTGGCCCACAATACTGATGCAGCAGAATCTGCGTTGCAGAGTCTTGAGTCAGATCACGTCAGTATAATCTCAGGTGAAGAACTCGAATACATCGACTTTGAACCACTCGAATATGATCAGAATTCTAAATTCGATTCACGAGTCAGCAAATTGTTACTCAGAAAGGTAGATGCCCTAAACACCGGACAATGGTTCAGATTTACGGAAAGTGATGATGCTATCAGAATAAAACTGGTACTTAAGCTAGATGATGTAAAACAGCTTTTATTTACTAACCGAAATGGCATGAAGGTTCTGCAAAAGTCATACGATGAATTTGCTTACTATCTCTCGTCACACACGATAAAGGGAATAAATCAAGGAGATGTCTTCTCGTCTACCTTCACTCACTACTTTCGCGGAATTATTGAAGAGTACGAGAAACATAAGAGGCTGATTGCGGATCGGCGAATTGAAGTAGAAGAACAGGATATTGCTAGAAAGGCCGCACGTACCAAGGCGTTGGCAGAAGCAAAACAACTAGCCATTGAAAAGAAAAAGGCAAAAGCCGCAAAACTAGCATCAGACAACGAAGCAAGGCTAAATGCTGCAAAATTGGAAGCTAGTAAAGCCGAGAATGCAACTTTAGTTGAAAAATTTCAGACATCTGTTCGAAACCTAAACACGGGGGCCCGCCTTACCTTACCCTGCGCTGATAGCAAGCAAAGTGAGTGCAAACTTGCCGTAAAAATATCTAGCACTGACAAGATGATCTTCGTTAACACCAAGGGAATGCGAGCAGGCGAATACAACAGCACACAACTGGTCCAGTTATTGGTTGTGGGAGAAGCTACCATCATCGATGATGGCGTAGAATTTGAAGACACATTAGCGCAAGTTGTTTCCAAACTCAGACATGACAGGAATAAAAGCTATGACGACCTCACCGGGGAATGAACACAGGGAAGAGACACGTATAGAACAGGAAGAAACTATTTTTATTGAACTGCTTTCTGGCGAAAGCAACGATGTCATCATGTGCACCTCTCTTGACTTGTCTGCAAATGGTTTGCAGGTTGTCCTTGACAGCGACATACCTCTGGAAAGCATTCTAAGGCTTTGTATAGACATACCTGATCGAGATCCTATCTTTCTAGTGGGAGAAGTGATGTGGAAACGTCCAGATCCGGATAGTGACGGTATTCGCATCGGGTTCTTACTCTTTGAATCCGACGATTCAAATATTGAAGAATGGAAATTATGGATGGCAGATGCGCTCAATTAGAAAAGGCACCCAGGCTAAGAAAATGGCTCTATCGAATGGTTCGCAAATATCACTTATCCTTCTCTTGATCAACCTGCTCAATCTTGCCTGGAATCAGATCAATCTCCAGTTCAGATTTATCAGTAAAATAAGTCGGCAATTCAGCCTTTATAGCAGGGGCTAGCTTTTTGAAATCACTGACTTGTTTAACCAAATTTCCCCGCCCGCTCAGCAATTGTCCTTCAGCATTCCCATAGGCTTCTGCTGCCTTATCTAAGCCCTTTTTTATATTTTCAAAACTTAACAAGAAAGTATTTAATTTTTTGAACACACCCTCGGCTTTTTGGGCCAGCGCTACGGTGTGTTTATTCTGGTCTTCATATCGCCAAAGCTGACGGACTATGTTCAGACTCGTTAACAAGGTAGTGGGTGTTGCAACTAGCACATTATTTTCAATAGCCGACTGAAACAATGAGTCATCTGCCTTCATGGCTTCAACAAAAGCAGACTCTATAGGCACAAACATAAAAACCATTTCAGGAGAATTTAACCCGGGAAGTTTGTAATAATCTCTATCTGCTAATTCTTTAATTCGATCCCCCATGGCTTTAACGTGCTCATCAAGGGCAATCTTTCTTGTCGAATCATCCTCACTATTGATAAAACGTGTGTAGGCATTGAGGGAAACTTTAGCATCGATAATAAGATGTTTATTCTGCGGTAAATACACGACAACATCGGGTCGTTGTCGACCGTCTTCTGTGGTGATAGAGACTTCTCGCTTATAGTCTTTACCTGGCTGCAAGCCTGAACGGTCAAGTACATTCTCAAGGACTAACTCTCCCCAGTTTCCCTGGAGTTTTTTCTGGCCTCGAAGCGCAGTCGAAAGTTCGTGGGCTTCTACTGTGATTTTCTGATTCAATTCTTTTAGATTTTCAAGCTCTCTTTTTAGTTCACTTCTTTGAGAGGTATCACGATGGTGTATTTCCTGAACTTCTTTTTTGAAGCCGTCTATTGATTGCTGAAAGGGATTAATAATGGCTGCGAGGCTAATTTTATTATTCTCCTGCATCGCTTTGGTTTTGTTATCTAACACTTCATTTGCAAGTACTTTAAACTTCTCTCCAAAGTGCTCACTCAAGGACTGCTTTTGCACTTCGAAGACGGCTTTTTGTTCATTTAAGTTTTTAGTTTGTTCCGCCAGAACCGTTTCTAGCTTTACGCGGGATTGTTTTTCTTCTGAAAATACTTCACGAAGGTTTTCAAGCTCACCAAGTGTTTTTTCTAAACGGCTTTCGAGATCTAGTTGTTGTTTTTGCACACCATTGAGTTCTGTCTTTGCAGACTCAGTGGCTTTTTCTGCACTGTGTTGACCCGCTAAAGCACCTGCAATATCCTTGACATGTTCGTCATTCTGGATTGATTTTTCTAATAACTGTTGTTCTATGTGGCGATGCGAAACTTCGATCGCAATAAACTTTTCAGATAAAGATTTTCGCCCTACAAAAAAGGCAAGGCAAGACAAAACAACGGCAATGACCAAAGCAAATAGGGCTTCTTCAATCATCATAAAAAACTTCCCAGAAAATCAATTTCGATCAATCCAATATTACATGATATGACACGTAAACCTTAGAGAATTCTTAGAGAGAGATCGGTCTAAATACTAATCCGGTAATCCCAATACCCGCTTTGCAATGATATTCAATTGAATCTCAGAGGTGCCACCTTCAATAGAATTTGCCTTGGATCTTAACCAGGCACGGGTCTCGGTTAGCTCATCGCGATCAAACCCGTCTCCCTGCCAACCTAACATTTGAGTACCCATGGCTTTCAGCATGATCTCATAACGTTTCATATTCTGTTCGGTTCCATAGTATTTGAACATCGATGAAACAAAACTGGGTGCCTGGGTAGATTTAGATTCTTCGACATTACGTTTCACCGTGAGACCAAATGCCTTGTTGTTCATAGCGTGTTGAGTAATATCATCACGCAATTGACCATCATTAAGGCGGCCATCGGATTTACCGTTATATTTTTCTGCAATTTCAACAAGGGATCTAACCCGCTGACCACCGCCGCCACCTCCACCAATCATAGTACGTTCATACTGAAGCAATCTTTTCGCGACTGTCCAACCTTCATTCACAGTACCAATGACATTCTTTCTTGGGACTCGAACGTCCTCGAAGAAGGTTTCGCAGAAAGGCGATAATCCGCTGATAAGCAAAATGGGTTTTACGCTGATACCCGGGGTCGTCATATCAAAAAGAATAAAGGTGATACCATTGTGTTTCGATGCTTCAAAATCTGTTCTAACCAAACAAAAAATCCAATCGGCATTGTTCGCGCCAGATGTCCAAACTTTCTGCCCATTGATAATGTAATCATCTCCATTAACAACCGCTTTGGTCTGAAGGCTGGCGAGATCTGAGCCTGAATTGGGCTCACTGTAACCTTGGCACCACCAAATTTCTCCAGATGCAATCTTTGGCAAGTGTTCGGCTTTCTGCTCATCTGTTCCATATTCAAGTAAAGCCGGTCCGATCATGGATAAACCCATTCCCATCAAAGCTGGCCGCGCTTGAATACGAGACATTTCTTCTCTTAGAATGCTGACTTCATCGCTGTTTAAGCCTGCGCCACCATATTCCTTTGGCCAAGTTGGCGCGGTATAACCTTTCAAAGCCATTCTATCTAACCATACTTTAGTCTCAGGGTTCTTATAGGTAGTTCGCTTACCCCCACTCGGTAATTCTGACTGCAGCATTGGTTTTTTAATGGATTCAGGGCAATTTTCAAACAACCAAAATCGCAGTTCTTCTCTAAATTTTGACAATGACATTTATCTTCTTCCTATAATTAACATTCTGGAGAATATTCGAACAAGGTGATTTCACTACGAGTACCCATTCTTATCACCGGACCCCAGGTGCCTGTTCCCTGACTGACATATTGTCTGGCATTGCCCAGTTGGTACATCCCTTCTGTACGATTAAATACTCGACTCACCGCATAATTAAAGGGGAATATTTGGCCGTTATGAGTATGACCACTGACAATGAGATCGACTCCTGCATCCCTGGCAGCTTCTAATCCCCGGGGGCGATGGTAGAGCAATACCTTTAACGCATCTTCTTCAAGATTGATGTTACGAAGCTCTTTTTCAACCTGAAGGGGATCTTCCATATCATCGATGCCCAATACCTGCACATCCTCTCGAAACATAAGCGTGTCACTTTGCAAAACATGAACCCCAAGATTCTTTAAACGCTGAATAATGTCTTCGAGGTCTTCATATTTTTCGTGGTTTCCCAGGCAAAAATAGATGGGGCAACTTAAGCGCTTAAGCGAAATCAAATCAGATTCTTGCACCCCAGTCTGGTCAATAAAATCCCCAGTAATACACAAAAAGTCAGGGTCCAGCTTAATGATAGCAGAAATAATTTTTTCTAAAAATTTAGGGCTTCGGGAACCAATATGTACATCAGTAATTTGAACAAAGCGAAGGGGCTGATTGATTTTGTTAGAGGAAAGGCTGAGCCTTTTAACCATAGGAAACATTGCTGACGCTAGCCCGACCACGCCACCTAGGATAGTGATTCCAATAACACAGTACGCTGCGGTGCTGGTTAAGATATCTGTTGATGCAACGATAAACTCAAATATGAGCAGGCTCATCAAGAGTACGGGTGTCAAGCCCATCCAAAAATCTGCAGCCTTTCGATAGAATACTGCCCAGTCATCTCTTCTATGGCGGAGATAAATGCGACTAATAATTTGGCTACTGCCTAGCACAAGAAAAATAACTGAAATCAACAAGCCATTAAGATCAAGCCAAGTGCCCAATCGTAAAATGGGATAGAAAAAGAAAGGAATATGTAGCACAAGCGCAATCAGCAGGAAAGCACTCCACTGTCGTTGATTGCTAGACTTAGGTTTATTCTCGGATTCTGCAGGAATTTCCGTAGCGGCCAAATTGGCTCTCCACTGTGTCTACTAAAGACAGGTTCATAAAAGAACGGTAATTAAAGAAGGTACCAATTTATCAAAAGCATGGACTGCAAACAAAATTATCTTCATTCATTACTGATTATGATGTAGAGAAATTCCCAAGCGATATGCGACATTGGTTGAGATTTTTAAGGCCCACTTATTCCTCGAAGGGGTCTGCACCAAAGGACAGTATCATTAAGCGAATTTTTTCTTTAATTTCATCCAGCTCTTTTTCGTCAGTACCACGGATGACCATATTTGTACCATATCCATCTTGTCGAAAAAAAGGATAAGAACCAATATCCACATCAGCGTGCTGATTTTGGATATCTGCTAGGGCATTCGCAACCTGGCTTTCACCAAGATAAGCACCTATAGATCTCGACCGTACAGGATCACCACCCTCTAACCTCTCCTTATCAAGAGAGTCAACCATTGCTTGCATCACAGCAGGAACCCCAGCCATGACAAAAACATTTTCAATCTGGAAACCTGGCGGCCCCCCGGTCTTATTTTCAATCAGTCGTGAGCCTTCTGGGACACGTGCCATCAACATTCTTGAAGCCATCACCTCAGGCGGTGCTTCACGACTCTCGATCATTTTTACAATTTCGGGGTGTAAGACAATTTCTGTGTCAAAAGCTTTGGCAATGCAGACGGCGGTAATATCATCATGTGTTGGACCGATGCCACCGGTTGTAAAAACATGATCAAAATTAGCCCTACATTCATTGACCGTATTCACAATAACGCTTTCAACATCTGGAACAATTCGTGACTCCATCAATCTAACACCTAGCTCATTCAATGCTTTAGCCAGATAATTAAGATTGACATCCTGAGTTCGGCCAGAGAGAATTTCATTGCCGATGATGATCATGCAGGCTGTGACGACTTTAGATGCCATGTTTTATCCTGATTAACTTAAATGTTTATTATTAGAGATTATCTCCCGTGTCCTTGCTTTAGGTCAATAAAACTAAATGATAATTATTCTCATATAGGTTAGGATGTGCCACTTTGAATTACTGAACAATCCTTGTGAATATCAAGCATTTTAAATCTCTCGCTAGTATGGCCGCAAGCACCCAGTGCCGCGTGATATCAGCCTCTGTGAACAATGCCGAAATCCAAAGCCGCCTCTATGCCTTAGGGGTTTATCCAGGTGTTATAATTGACATACTACGCTTTGCGCCTACAGGAGATCCCATTCAAACTAGGATTGGCGGTACGCTCTTAAGCATTAGAAAAAGTGAAGCCCAGCTTATCCAAGTAGACGAACTAAGTGCAGCGACGCAGGCTGAGAATCATTCCTCATGAGTATTTATACTGTAGCACTCCTAGGAAACCCTAATTGTGGCAAAACCACCCTCTTCAATGCCCTAACCGGCGCGCACCAAAAAGTCGGTAACTGGCCGGGAGTCACGGTTGAACAAAAAATAGGGACATTCGATCTTGATGAACTAAAAATTCGGCTTGTTGATCTCCCGGGAATCTATTCTCTTGAACAGGAGTTCCTCGGACTCGATGAAGAAATTGCCAGGAACTTCATTCAGAGTGAAGAAGTTGACTGCATTATCAACATTATTGACGCGGGCAACTTAGAACGTAATCTCGTGCTGACTCAACAGATTATGGAACAAAATAAACCGCTCCTTGTTGCCCTCAATATGATTGATGTTGCACAACAACAGGGCATCAAAGTGGATGAGAAAGTGCTTGCAGATAATCTCGGCACAGAAGTCATACCCATCGTTGCATCAAGCGGCCAGGGACTAGATAAATTAAAATTACTACTCAGCAGTCATATATCCACCAAAGAGCCCGTCATACCGACCCTTGCCTTAGCGGACTCACCCAACTCAGAAAAATTAATCAAGCGATACCACCGGTCTCAGCAATTGGTAAATGGGGTAGTTGAGGTCAGTCGCGTGACAGACAACTTGACCGAACAGATCGACCGGTGGGTCTTAAATAAATGGTTAGGCATCCCATTCTTTCTCTTGATGATGTACATCATGTTTACGGTCGCTGTCAATATGGGTGCTGTATTTATTGATTTCTTCGACATTTTGTTTGGCGCCATTTTTGTTGATGGAACTAAGTGGATCTTAAACAGCCTTGGGTTCCCGGCATTGATGATCGTTTTGATTAGCGATGGACTCGGAGGAGGTATACAACTAGTCGCAACCTTTATTCCCGTCATCGGTTTTCTTTTTCTTTGTTTGTCCGTTCTTGAAGGCTCAGGATATATGTCAAGAGCAGCCTTTGTAGTTGACAGTTTAATGAACAAGCTCGGATTACCCGGCACCGCCTTTGTCCCGCTCATCGTCGGCTTTGGATGCAATGTTCCCTCCATCATGGCATCCCGTTCTCTTGGTCGAGAAAGTGATCGACTTCTAACCATTGCCATGGCACCTTTTATGTCCTGTGGTGCTCGGCTCACTGTTTACGCATTATTTGCCGCTGCATTTTTTGAGACCACCAACTGGAGGACCGAACCCACGTAT
>JAESSY010000003.1 GCA_016763855.1 Pseudomonadales bacterium | reverse complement strand
TTAACGTGATCTGACCAGATTTGTTTTTGTTGTAATGTCACTCGACTCATAATGAACTCCTGTGATTGGAGCGTTTATTATCAGGCCGGTAAATATAAAGGGATAGTACGCGGAGAAATTGGCGCTTACCCTTGAGTTGTAGTCGATTCTGGTTTCGTTTCAGAACGATTAGCTGATGACGAAGCGCAAGATTCTCAGCTGTTAAATATGCTACAACGTTGAGCTTTTGGGCAAATCGTTTGCGGGATATTTGGATGGAAAACAACATCGTGACTGTGATGCGGCACCCTTATGATGTCTAAGATAGATATTGCCAAATTACCTTTTCAAGCACAAAATACCGCCAGACAGCATATTGGATGATGGGGGGGGACGCCTAGTCCGAGAATCGGTATCGTTTATACATTTTTAGATTATTCATTGCAGCATTGTCACTTGTCGGCTGTTAATTTGCCAATACCATTCAGCTAAATAGTTCCAGACCTCGCTCAATGCACCACATGGTAGACAGCCCACCAAGTGTATAGACAGGTAAGGGCATCAGCCGTTTTTGACTTATCGTCAATTGTCTTAAAGTCACTGAGCGCTCAATCAGCCACCAGGCACCGATTGCCAATAACACAAAAGCGATTTGTCCTATTTCAATTCCGACATTAAAGAAGAGTAAAGCAAGTGGTACGTTGTTCTGCGGCAGACCGATCTCGACCAGCGCACCAGCAAAGCCCATCCCGTGCAGTAAGCCAAAACCACCAGCTAACCACCAGGGGTGACGGCGAAATACATTGCGTGCATTTGTTTTTGTGTCGGAAGTGTCACCTCGCGCGAGCTCCAATGCCAGCACGAAAACACTCAAGGCAATAGCAAATTCAATAAGTGATACGGAGTAATCCAAGGAAACCAAAATAACCACGGCCAGGGTTATGCTGTGCCCCACCGTGAACGCGGTAATGGTCCAAAGTAAACGAGAACCACCGCCGATTAGCAACAACAATCCGAAAACAAACATCAGATGATCCACCCCACCCCAAATGTGTTCAATGCCCAGCACTGAGTATTCACTCATCACCTTTGTTTGGCTGGGCGTTGCAGGTACCAAAAAACCCGGGTTATCGGCATTCACTACACCTTGATAGTAGCGGCCATCATTCAAGGTGAGCATCACCATCGCAGTGGCCTGGTTCTCTGCCAGCCCAGTAACCCCTAGCCTCTGCCCAATTAGCCCTCTCTCGCCAAGTTGATCGCAAGCTAAGGCCCAACTAGAGATCGTACCTGTCCCTTCGCGCGCAATAGGGCTTTCTCTTATTATCTCGCAGCCAACAGGCCATGTGGGTCGCAATGGGGTATTACTTGTCGCCTCAGTTGGGGTTTTCCACACCACGTTATAATCGTCTTGCGTGGTTTCTACCATTTTAAACAGAGATGGAGCGAAGCGATGGGCTTGCACCTGACTCGGTGATAAAAGCGTAATCAGCATCAAAAGACCGAGGATGATCCGAATTAGAAACATCATTGGCAGCCCTCCCTGTCCTTTTCATCCAAGTCCTTCAAATCACTGGCATTCTGATCTTGTCCCCTGACATCATATTCCTTACGCAGAACGGCGATAGCACACCGTAGCGCTTGGTTTTTCGCGGCGTACTCAAGATCGTGACGTAACTGTTGCTCCACTTCTCGCAACAGTACATCACGCTCAGGTTGGTACTCCGCAACCCATACGTAGTGGAGCCCATAAACTGACGGTAGCGGCCCCAGCCACTGTTGGGAATTCACTTGGGATGCATTTAGTGCTTGCTTCAGGCTAAACACAAAACCATTGCCAAAATTTTGCGCTAATTGATCGGGGGTTTTGCGTGTAAATTGATAACCCTGCAGGAAGGGAGAACCCAATTGCCTGGCAGACCGGACATCGAGCTTCTGCTCTGTAATAGTGGCAATAATTGCCGCAACTTCTGGCTCGCGCTCGCGATTAAAGAAAACATGCTCAATTGTATAAAGAGGCGGTCGTCGCAACTCTTCTTTTCTGTTGGTAAAGGCTGCCGCAACTTTATCTGCACTCGGTTTAGTAGTCGGATTATCTGCTAATAGCTGTCCTTCCACTAGTTGAATAAGCCGTCGCTTAACGACTTCATCATCTAGATGCAATCGCATTTCCAAGGCCTGATCGAACAATTCAGTATCAGTTTTATTCACTGCCATCTGTAAGAATTTCATGTTGCGGATCAGCTGTTGGTAGACAATGGTGTCGTACAAATGAAACTCTAGTTCTAGCGCGCGCTGAAACAGCATGTCTCGATCCAGCTCTGCTGCTATGAATTTTCCGACCTGCGTTGGTGTAGGGTTACGACCTGTGCTCGTTAACCACTGCTCTTGCAATCTGTTAACACGCGCCTCGCTCAGGGGCCAAATTACTGTCTTGGGTTCTGGAAAGAAGACAGACTGTAAATAAAATAGAACCGCGCCTAACACAATAAAGTGCAGCCACGGCTTGTTTAAACTGACGATCCAACTCATTTGCGCATCCTTCCCACTGACGATCCTCGCCGCCCTGAACTACCTTGGCAAGACGTGAATGGGAGAGGACCAGGCGCGTTCCTGCAGAGTGGCAGCCAAATCAGAGCGCGGGACGGTCCCTGCTTTAATCGCGTCCCAGGTATTCCACCGGCAAGTTGGGTTTTCTAATATTCGGGCATAGTAGAAAGCGCGTTCGCTGGCATCAAAGTTCGGGTCGGTCCACACCGTTCGCAGTTCAGCATCGCCGGTTTTGGCACTGAAGCTACAATCGCTTAAATTTACCGTAGCACCGTTATCCGGGCAGCGGTTATTGGCAGGGTTCACCGGAACGCCGCCCGCGCAAGCCACATCGATCACATCTTCATGGGTTTCACCCGCTGCGTCGATCCAGCCTTTGATTATTTGAAGCCGTTGCAACAGTGCGCTGCTGGCATCTGCCTGTGCCCAGATGGCGAACTGTGGTGCACGGGATTGTGGAGGAACACTTGCTCCGTCTATTTTATTCGGAGCAAGGTCCGCACCCATGGTGACACCCGTGGCATAAGCCGTGGCCACTCCATCTACCATTTCCAGCAAATCATCTGGGAAACCGTAGCCTGCAAAAAATCGCAGTCGTATGCGTGGACCGGACGTAGCGAAGGTTTCTTTGCGCCGAAGCGCTGCGTATATCGCTTCGCGGGTATTTTCTTCAGCCCACACCGCTGCGAGACCTGATGCGCCAAATTCGTTTTGCTGTCCACCTAAAAAGCGCTCGCCGTCCACCTCCGCCACACCCTGACCGGGGATAATGCCGACGAAGATGCTTTCAACAAAGCCCAAGGGAACCGAACCACGCAACTGTGCATCAGCAGACAAGACGCCTAGCTTAGAAGAAAAGTTCGATTCGTCAATTTGCGAAGCTCCCGTGTGTGTATCACTAGAACCAATTACACCAAACGCATAGGGATTGGTAATGCCCTGAGCTTCCATTTCCAAACCCCTGCGTAAGGCCTGTCGCACGTAACTACCATCGGGTTGACTAGCTACAGGTTTCCCCATGCCTACTCCTCGAGTACTCACCAACTCAAAATCTGCCCATTCATCACGGGTGGACAAAGCTGGATGGGTTTCGGACGTACCTTTGATTTGAGTAATTTCTACCAGTGGTTCATTACGGATGCGCTGGACGGCGTATTCATCATCGATTGGATCCCCAGCCCAATCTACCAATTGGAACATTTGGCCATTCGACTTGTTGGAGTTATGTGGAATGGCCATAGATTCCACACCGGCTTCGCGCAAGGTATCCATCCAGTCCCATAGGTCTTCCACGTTAAGAGAATGCATACGCGAAAAGGGAACTTCAGGCACGCGATCGCTACTCTCAAAGACCACATTGCGGTGCAGGCTACCATTGTCATCTGCTGTAGATGTGTATTCATAGGCAACGAAGGTAGTAAAACGGCCTGGATCGTTGTGCAGATCTGCAGCGTTGATGGAGTCTGCCCACGCGCTGCGGGTAATGGTCAATGTCTCTTCAGGGTCGACCACCTCCTCGACAATCGCTAGGGCTATTGCTCTAGCAAGGCCGAAACTTCGCATCCGATCCAGCAAGCTCCAGCGATCCATATTGTCTGGCGCATTCAAGTCATGCACAATTTGCGCAAACGGATACTTGGAAAAGTCAGTGCTGGTATCAGCAGCAATTGAATCAACGCCCATAAAATAACCGTGGTCGGTAACGCCATAAAAATCCAGTGACTCGCGAAGCTGCATGTTAAAACCTGCGGGGTGTTTGACGGCTTCGCCTTTTGCAAAGCGGTATGCATCGTAGGGTGTGGCCAGCGCGCCAAAGGCAAAAGCATCAAAGGAATAGTTTGTGTGCACATGCAGATCACCGAAGTAGGCGTTGCGTTCTGGATTAAAGTGCGGATTGATGTCCGGCCCTCTTTCGGCAGACTTGACAGCGTCATCGAGGTCCGCCTTGACACCTGACCGACGGTCAATAATCGTGTGTTCGGTTGCAAATAAAGGCTGCCTGATTGCTGCACGCTGCTCTTGCGTCAGCTGATTAGCGCCACCGCAAGCGGTAAGCAATCCTAGGAGCGTACATACGGATAATAAATTTCGTTGCATCATCTCTCTGCCCTGCCTCTTTTTATTAGTACGACTCTATCGAACTCTGTCAAAAC
This sequence comes from Pseudomonadales bacterium, assembly GCA_016763855.1. GTDB lineage: Bacteria > Pseudomonadota > Gammaproteobacteria > Pseudomonadales > Azotimanducaceae > JAHRVQ01. The sequence continues at coordinate 29,645 of JAESSY010000003.1, read as the reverse complement.
GCTGCTTAACCCTTATTAAAGATACATACCGAACCGATAACATTAATTAGCATTGTGATAACTTTACGTGACGCAATGATAACAGTACAATTGTGATCTCACAAGCCAGAGCCCATCCAGAAACTAAATTCAGCGGGGCTACTTCCCTTGTAAGTGCTTGAAATTACAAGCTAACACAAATATAGTTCTGCACATTATAAGGAAATTCATCTATTTATGGACGGGAACAAGCTAGATGAAAATGGAACGAATCAGTGGCCGCAATTAACAAAGAGCCAATAAAAGAGATTAAGACAGCGCCACAGGCAAAGCAAAGGCGCAGTCGAGCTGAAACTGAACAACGACTTATCGATGTCGCCCTTGATCTCATCCGCAACGATGGCGTCTTGGCAGGACTTAATCTCAGGAAAGTTGCAGTAGGGGCAGGTGTCAATCGAGGTAACATTTACCATTACTTCGGCTCAAGACAGGAATTGCTGCGTAAAGCAATCAACCGCCAATTCGAAGTGATAGTCGACTCGCTCACAAAGGGTAGAAAGCACACTCGCTTTGTAGCGCGAAGACTTAGGTCCTTTCGCATGAAAAGCAGCAATGACATCAATGACAGTAAACTACGTGCACTGCTCGTTCTAGACGGGGATGATACAGTTGATCCTATTCCTCTCCTTGAGGCGGGTCTTAGTCAACTACGCCAAGATGTCATTGACGGAGATATAGATCGTGGCCACGATCTTGAGGCATTACAAGTAGCACTTTCGGCGGTGTTGCGTGGCTATCGTATTTTTCGCTTGCCCTACGCTAAGCGACTTGGAATTGCGCCTGATGAACTAGACACTCGAGTGGAAAAAATATACCGCACCTGGCTTGAATCGTTAGCTTATCCCCCTGTTATTAACGAGAACGAAGGCAGTCAGAGAGAATAGAAGCTGCGGGGCATTGCCAAATTAACTTTCCCAAAACCCTTGCAGCGCTTAGGAACACCCGTAAGATGATACAAAGAATTCATCAGCGAGGCTAAGTCCATGGCGCAATTGTCAGGCGGAGATCAACTGCCGGAAATATCGTTAAATACTAACCAAACCAATGATTTATCCCTACCTGGAGCTATTGAATCGAACTTTGCGATCATTCTCTTTTACCGTGGACACTGGTGACCTTTCTGCCGCCGTCTGTTAGACGGCTTCGAAGCCAGACTCAATCAGTTCACTGAATTAGGTGTCAAAATTTACGCGGCAAGCTCAGACCCGCAAGATAAGGCACAAGAGGTGGGTGCATCTCTCTCATTCCCGATAGGCTGGGGTGTTGAACGGGATCTTGGCGACACCATTGGCGTATTCTGGGACGAGAGGCGTAACCACATTCAACCCAGTGAGTTCCTCATCAATCGCAAGGGCCGAATTCTTTCGTCAACTTACAGTTCATCACCGGTCGGGAGAATGGACCCGCAGGAAACATTGACGCTAATGGGTTATCTGGTTCCAAAATAAATTATTCATGAGCGAATTGTTACCAATCCATAGTTTATTTGTCAGTACCTTGATGCTCTATCCCTGTGACGAATTTCACTTCGATCCCATTTATTCTATACTCATAACCATTTTAATTTTCATGTATGTTGTCAAAACAATGATCAACGATAAGCAAAACGTAGGAGACAAGGTTTGAAACTCATCAGCGATGATATCTTGATTGATACGGGGCAAGAACTCCCAGTTTATAATGCGAGCTACCCGACGCTTGAAGGGTTTAAGTTTGGGGACCCAGCCGCATGGACAAAAGGCCAACCCTTCGATCTATTCAAGAAAATGCGCGAGGAAGCGCCGGTGATGTGGTCACCCGGGGAGAAAGGTATCTCAGGCATCTGGTCCATCACCCGATATGATGACATCAAAAAAGTCGAGCTTGCCCACAGTGTTTTTTCATCTCAGCGAGGCAGTATCAACATGGCTGTGCCCGCGAAAAAATATTGGCGTCCCAAAAAGCTCATGCCCGCAGCCTTCAACTCCTTGATCAATTTGGACGAACCGCTGCATCGGGAAATGCGCATGCAACAGAGCGATTTCTTTTTCCCCGCTTATGTTGCGACGATTCGGGACAGAGTGGGCTTAAAAATCGATGAACTCCTCGATGAAATGGAGAGAAAAGGACCCGTTGTCGATTTTGTTAAAATGTTTTCAGAAGAGCTTCCCCTATTCACGCTGAGTGAAATGCTCGGCATCGATGAAAACGACAGACCCAAAGTCAAAGTTTGGATGCACCACCTGGAGTTGGCCGCGCAATTTATATCCAATCCTTGGCAAACGTTTTTTTCCGAACCACTGTTCCCATTCCGTTTTAACCCTGTCGTGAACGACATGTTTGCATATGGTGAGCGTGTCATGGCGGACCGGCGAGCTAACCCTCGCAAGGATTTATTAACTGTCATCGCTCAATCCAAACTGGGTGGCCAGCTACTACCACAAGAGTTTCTTGATGGCTCTTGGCTTCTCATTATCTTTGCGGGTAACGACACTTCGCGAAATTCACTATCTGGCACCATTCGATTGATGACTGAATTCCCAGATCAGCGCGCCATGGTATTGGATGACCCATCACTCATTCCGCAAATGTCGGAAGAAGCACTGCGAATGGTATCTCCTGTCATGCATATGCGACGCACCGCGCTCGAAGACACAGAATTAAATGGCCAAAAAATCGCCAAAGATGAAAAAGTGGTTCTCTGGTACGGGGCCGCCAATCGTGACCCAGACATCTTCCCCAATCCAGATACCTTCAATATGCACCGAGATAACGTTGAAAAGCACATGGCGTTCGGTCATGGCGTGCATAAATGTCTAGGTTCTCGAATCGCAAAGATGCAGTTACGAATGGCTTTCGAGCGAATCTTTGACCGCTTCCCTAATATCCACTGGACCGGCAAACAAAAGATCTTACCAAACGCATTGGTTCATGCTATTTCAAGTTTGCAGGTAAATCTGTACGGCCCTAATGGCAAACGTCCTACACAGGTCGCAGTGGTACCGCAAAATTAACTTCTCAATCACACAAGATACCGACGTAAATCCGATCTAAACTGCTGCTGCATTTTTCCAAGACGAAAAGGAACGCAACCTGAAATATCGATAAGTTTCCGCAGACACCAAATGACGCCCCAAATTGAATAAATTGTCTACCGCAGCATGGATATTCAGAAATCGCTGAGCTTGTTTTATTGATTTGAATTCCGAGGCGTCGGACCGACGCATGACCGGTTCTCTCACCCTGGTCGGTTGATGTGGCAGCTCAGCTCTATTGTTGGCGTACTTCTCCATGTTGTGAATTGTTTCAGGGCTAGGCGCCCCTAAACCAACTAAATGAGCCAATTCTGTATCAGTTAGATAAGCACTAACGTTTGGACAATAACCATTAAGAAAGTCGAATTGGTAAGCCACAGGCTTACGTTGTATTAGCGGTTTACGTATGGCTTGTAGGAGATGTTCTGTCGGCTTAGAAAATGGAAAAGCTGAAGTATCCGGCTCATCTGCTGAATCTATATCAATCGTTACCGTCGCATTTGCAAAGAAGTATCGAGCACCACGGTTGGCGCGTGTCGTGCGTAAGTAACTATCATCTACCCATCTTTTAAGCGAGGATTGCAGCGTTCGGCGCGGTGGAGCAATACCTTAGGCATCATGGTTTAATGCATCAACGATAGGCTGTATGTCAGCACCATCTGGATACTGGGCAACAATCGCCTCGATGCGCTTTCGTTGTTCTCGTAATCCTCGCTGCTTCTGACTTACCATGCGCGGCCCTTTTATTGCTTATTTTCACATTACGCGCAACTTTTAGATTTATGCGTAGTTTTCATGCGTAATATGTAAGCAAGCGTCTGAAATTGACCCACCTAGACAGTTACTGCTTAATTTTAATTCCTGTCACTAGCTGATTATACTTTTGTATTTTCACGAGTGGTCAAGTTTAAATGCCAAAGTGAGTCAAATTTGCGCGCTGATTGACATCACTGATATAAACAATGTCATGGTGAGAATTGGTTTGACACCATCTTAATAAGCATGGTTATCCACCATAGAAACCATCTTGGAAACATTATTGGTGGAATATAGCTGGATTACTTACCACATCAGCTCAAATGTAATCTGGCAGTGATGAAAATCAGTTTCAGCTAACTTTGACTGGCAAAAAATGGCCAAAATCTGTCACCGATACTATAGAATTAGTATCGATTTTGGATGAGCCAAATGTTTATTTACTTGCGTCATATTCTTTAAAAAGTAAGCGGGAATATCAATTAAGAACTTGCTCCAAATACTTCCCCTTATGAGCCTGATCAATAACAGTTTGTTTTATTTTCGTGGATGATGTTTGTGGGTCATATCTCACTTGAATAATCTTTTTATCCTTAGATTTTAAATAAGCTTCCACATCAAGATTATGTGGGCTGTCTCCCCAATCTTCTCCAATGACAAAAATATCTGGCTTCAATTTTTTGCAAGCAGAGACATATTCAAGTTCATAGTAGGGATGTACAATATCCACGTAGCGTAATGCTTTCAGCATTTCTATCCTTTGTTCGAGCGGGACAACAGGGACGTTGGGTTTGTAAGAACTTACAACACTGTCGGAAGCAACGCCAACCGCCACAACATCACCTATTGATCGACAATATTGCAACAAAGCGAGGTGCCCTACATGTAATAAATCAAATGTACCTACTGTAAATACAAGCATTGATGGTTTAAATCCTAGATTGGAGCATTCGAGACTGGCATTATATCACTTTTGTTCACATTTGATGGTTGTGACAATATAGCGCGCAATTCAGCCGAATAAACTCAGTCCAAAGGACATACCATGACCACAGACCAATCAGCACCTCATGAATTACCCCCGACGATCCTTTCTTATGTCAAAGATCTACCTAATATCTGCTCGTTGGCAGGCTTGGCTTGCACTATTTTAGCCATTTACTTCAGTCTTATAGGCATTTTTTACCTAGCCATGATAGGCATGGTTTGGGCTGTTGCCTTTGATTGGGCTGATGGACTGATTGCCCGAAGAATGAAGGGACGAACAGGTGATGACAGCACATTTGGTGGCCAGCTTGATGTAATTATAGACATCGTAAGTTATGGCGTTACGCCTGCTATTCTTCTTTTAAGCTATGGAAAATTCGAGCCGATATTTTTGATCGGCGCCTTCATAATGGTTGCCGCAGGCGCAATACGGCTGAGCTATTTTAGTACCTTCGGTCTTGCTGGCGGAAAAAATTATACGGGGCTTGCACTTGATAACAATAGCCTCATACTCGTTTCCATCTTTCTATTTGAGAGCGTACTCAGCTATGAAAGTTTTACTGTCGTGCTCTATGTCAGCGCGCTATGTCTATCAGCTTTAAACGTATCACAAATCAAAACACCAAAATTTTCTGGGAATCCAATGAATGTATTTATGCTTGCAAGCTATACGCTTGCGATAACAGCCATCTATAGTTGGAAACTGCTATAGCACTATGCCAAGTGACGCATAACTGGGCATCTTTATTCAACTTGCAGTATTTGGGTATCGAGTCGTCATGAGGTCGCGCACTGAGGTTAACCGACATAATGTCATCTCTTTTACGACCGGAGAGTTGAATGGTAGCTAGCTCTTACGCTCAATTACTTAAGCGGAACAACCAAATTGATAAGCTGCTCAATAAGTATTTCTTCATCCATATCTTGAATCTCTGACTGCTCATAGTGAGTAAGAAAGGGGTCAATCAGAAACATCGCAGCGCCAAAGGGAACGGCATTGATGTAAATCGAAAGTATTTCCAAGGGTACGCCTGGATGATTTCCAATCGTTTGAGTTGCAGCCACGGCATCACTAATAGCTTGAGTAAACTGCCTCATAGCTTCAATGAGAGCATCATCAGCAAAACGCGCCACGTCAGGGTGGTGTAGGGTCCGAAACAACGCAGGATTATGAAGCGCCCAGCGCAAAAATCCTCTACCCATTGCATTCAAGCTTAACCTTGGGTCGAGGCTATCAACATTATCAGCCCTTAGTGTGGCCTCTAGTACTTTATGCCAACCATAGGTCGCCAATGTTGATAGTAGCGCCGCTTTATTCTTAAAGTGTCTATTTGGAGCGCCATGGGAAACACCGAGATCTCTTGCGATACCCCGGAGCGTTAGGGCGCCTAACCCCCCTTCATCAATAATCTGAACTGCGCGATTAAGTATGTCCTCCGCCAGATTCCCGTGGTGGTAGTGTTTTTTGCTCATGAAACTCCAGTGGTTGACAGACATTCAAATATCCGCTTAAATACAAAGTAGACAGTGACTACATTACATTGGATGGCGATATATGCAACACATTATCAAACTATTTTTTTCTCCTCTGGTTTTTGCAATTGGTTTCTTATGGCCATTGAGTGCGCAAATATTACAGTCCGTGCCCTTAGTTCAGTCGAATATGACTGCGTGGATTTTGGGCGCACTAATCGCAACTGCGTTTGGTCTGATGGCACAATTTAGGGGGAGTTGGATATGGATCAAGTAACTTCAGTTCAAGAGTGTGCAGATCTTTCAGAGGATCAGTTAGGGGTTCTAGAGAGAAGAATTGCAGGTAAATTTATGCATATAGTGCCTTGGGGTGCGGTGGTCTGGGGGATAGGTAATTTTATCCTCTGGTTATCTTTGTGGCCGCTAGTCTTGATGGATATTATTCCGGTTTGGTTAGCTTTTCCCATTGCAACGCTCAATGTCATGCTTTCCTATCTGCCTTCACACGAAGCGCAACATAATATTATCGCTGGTAAGGGGCGACCCTTAAGGTGGCTTAATGAATTGGTAGGGCATGTCTCGACAATCCCTCTGGTTTTGCCATATCGCGTACTGCGAGCAACGCATATGGAGCACCATGCACATACCAACGATGCCGATCTTGATCCTGATATTGAAGTGAGCAGAAGGTCTAAGTTAGATTTTTTCAAACAATCTCTTTTGAACAGGCAACCGGATTCAAGTAAACAAGATGTCTATGGCGCAACCATGGAACGACTTGGTCTGAGTCACATGATGATAGATGCGCTCGTTTTTAACGCAGTGTATTTGTTGCTGATGTTTACCTTGGCGTGGAGTGGCCATGCAATTGAGGCGGCGTTGCTATGGTGGATACCCAAACAGATCGCGATAACCTATATTGAATACTATCTTTCTTGGGCGCCTCACACCCCCGGTGTGGAAAAAGGACGGTATCGAGATACCCGTGCGTTTAAGAGTAAATTAGGTAATCTTTTTTCAATGGGTATGCAGTACCACATTGTTCATCATTTATACCCAAGGATACCTCTGAGTTTAACGCCCGCAGCTTTTAGGGCTTTAAAACCGATACTGCAACGACGGGGATGTGATCTGGGCGCTCTCTAGTCGATGGTTAGCTTATATGGAAATTTTTGGTATCGCCAAATTAACTTTCTGATTATGGACTCTCTATCCAAATCTGCATACCACGTTGCGCTAACAAACCTTCGATGTTTGGTCCGCATTCGGCGATGACTAAGATTGAAACGAAAGTAGAGCCATACTGCTGATAAGAATGTTGGTATCAACGACGAAAAGTTTATTTTCCATCCAGGATTAAATTTATTAATTTACGCGCTAATCCCATTGACGCGGCTTCATCTAGCATTTGATTCATCAGGGGAAAAGACGCTCTCTTGACCCCCCCAATCGGGCATACTCGGAAGAAGTAACAACAATCGCTGTGGGTCACCCATTCTTGAGAATCGTTACCGGTTCGCTCTGAACAGTATCCAATAAACGACCAAAGCGTTCATCAACATAATCCATTGGTAGCTAAAAACAACCCCACTGTAGCTCTAAGAGTCCTTTTGTCAATTATATTCTCAATTACTTAATGTCACGGCTTCGCCGAAACCGCGATTATTTCCTACTTTCTGGTTGCTTTAGATTAGGCTTAAGTCTGTATTAAAGGTCCGCGCAATATCTGTTGCATAGCCTTGGGCAGTATTTTCCCGCAGGAAAAATCACGAGAACTAACCAATCTCCAGCACCCCCATACGACAGCTTTTTTTCGTCGGTGAGTATTCAAGAACTGCCAAGATTGTTTCATTGATTTGAATTTCTAGACATCAGACCGACACATACCCCGCTCTCTCATCCTGGTCGGTTGATCTAACATCTTAGTTAGATTGTTGGTGTACTTTCGAAATTTCGGGAAAATGCGGTTTGAATTTCTTATGCTTTAATTTTTGTCATTCAAGACAGCTTCAGCAACCCCTGAGAAAAAAACTGGTTTGCGGCAACGTATTTATGATACAAACAGATTTCATTGTATAAACTTTAAGCGGGATTAATCCGAATGATGAATAGCAGAATTCTAATTTGGCGACACAGTTTATTTCTAACCTGCATTTGTCTGATTCCTACCGGCCTGAAGGCAGAGATCCTGGATCACTTTCCAGAACAATTAAACGAAGAGTCTAAGTACATTATTTATCTTCACGGCAGAATCATCGAAGACAAAGGCATTAGACCCACTCATCCAAAGTTTGGCGTCTACGAATTTGAAGCGCTCGCAATTAGTTTTGCCAAGGCCGGATATACCGTGATCAGACAAGTACGCAAAGCCAATACCAAGCCACAGCAATATGCAGATTACGTCAGTAAGCAGTTACGGCGCTATCGCAGCCAGAGCAATACTGAACTCAATCTTGTTGGATTTTCAAAGGGAGGCGTCATTACACTGCTTGTTTCATCACAAATGAATGATACCGATATCAGATACGCCATACTTGCCGCTTGCTGGCAATCAATCACAAAACGGGATATGGATTTGTCAGGTCATATACTGTCGCTTCACGACCTTTCCGATTCTGTAGCATCCTGCCAGCCCCTCGCGGATAAATCCAATAAAATAGTGGACTTCCACGTGCGGACTTTCGATACGGGAAAATCTCACGGTTTATTTTTTAAACCTTACCCGACCTGGCAGAAACCACTCTTTGAGTGGCTGAAAAGATGACTATTTACAATAGCGCATTGACTCACTAACACTAACAATCACACTACTCATTGATGAGAAAGGAAGTTTAGATTATTCCCATATGGCTTCATCGCAGCCACCGAATATGACAATCGGTCTAAAGCGACTGGTGCCTTTTTTCCTTCAATAGTTGAATCAATGAAGCGTCTTGGCCACCTTAGATTGCCTGCTAATTCGCCAATCATCCAAACGGGGACATCACCGTATAACCCAAATGTAGAATATTCTGCATCACCTGAAAACCGAGTTTGTGGCAAAGCCTTTTAGATCAATTTTGGATTATGAAAAAATTGACGGCGTTTCATTCGTGAACAACTTCATTTCGAATTTTGCCGATACCCTCGGCTGACATTTCCACAACATCACCGGATTTCAGGTACTTGTCTTGGAAAAACCCAACGCCCGAGGGAGAACCCGTCAAGATCACGTCACCGGGAAAAAGCGTAAAGTATCGCGAAACCTGAGAGATAGAACTTTCCACAGAATGCACCATGCCGCTGGTCCGCGCAGACTGGCGTACCTCACCGTTGACCTTGGTCTCTATTGCCAAGTCTAACGGTAGTGAAAATTCGTCACGCGTTACGAGGCAAGGTCCCAATGGTTTAAAAGTGTCGAGACCTTTAGCATGACCCAGCTCAAAGAAATGCGTACGCATTGCCCGGCCTTGAAGGTCACGTGCAGAGACGTCATTAGAAAGCGTCAGACCAGCTATGTGTTTCCAAGCCTGATCGATTGGCAAATCCTTGCCACCTTTACCTATGACCACAGCAACTTCGACTTCATAATCAACCTGGTTTGGCGCAATGGCTGGCAAACGGATCGGATCCGTCGGCCCACAAATGGCGCTGGAGGGAACGCCGAAAAAGGTTGGGGTTTCTTTCAAAGTCTGAATTTCTTCATCGCCGCTGTCCGGGTTCAACATTTTCAAAACACCCGCGACTTCATCATCCAAATGGCTGTGATAGTTGGCGCTCATACAAATAATTTTGGAGGGGCGCAAGATAGGCGCTAACACCTGTGCGTCAGAAAGCGGCAACGTCCCAATAACGCCTGCTGACGCCAGGCTCTTAAGCTCAGGGTCCTCGGTTAGCAATGCACCAATATCTGCATAAGGCAAATCTAGAAGCGCGAGTGTTTCATCATCAATGGCCTTGGCAATCCCTTGGCTGGTTGTGTAGAGGCGCATGTTTTGTTCTCCTTAAGTGTTAGCGTAGTTATGAGCGAGCGGCGACATGCCCGTCAGGTCGAACAAGAATCCAACAACCGGCGGGCAGATTTAATGATTTAACAAGCGCTTCCACACTGTCTGTCTTCTGGATATCAAACGAGTGGCAGGGAAGGCCGAATGTCGTCAACGTATCAGGAATATCGATGGCAGGACCATTGGTGAACAATGTGTATCTATCGTAGGAGATAACATCGAGCGTGGTCATTGTGTCGCCGTCTTTCCCAAACGCAACATGCGGGAGCCGTGCACCTGCACTTGCATCGGGCGTGTAATCGCGCACAGTGTTATTGCGTGTCTTGCGTGCTTCTGGGTCAACGGCGCACCCGTCGCGATAAACGTAGCCAAGTTCAGCTCCTAACATATCAAAATGTTCTATCTGATTATCGATCGCAACCTGAACCCGTGCGCGTATAGTCTGGCCGTCGGCAGTCTCGGCGTAGGCAGCTTCGACCTTTCGAGCAATTGGCCAAGTGAGGAGCTTGAGGAGTGCTCCAGTCATCCTGCTTGGTAGATATCTGAGCAGAGCCGAAGATCGAAAGCGCGCGGGTATATGAGCATGGCTTACATCGAGGCCGAGCACATCTGTTACCTCTGTCATTTTGCGAAAATTGTTAGCGCTTGTATCGCAGTTAAGTTGAGCAACGGGCTTACGTTCCAATTCATAACTGGCGAGCAAGTCAGCCGGGGCCTGGTGCTTCAGTGTTGCGGCAAGTTTCCAGACCAGGTTGTGCACATCTCCGGCACCAGAGTTTAGGCCAAGCCCGCCTGTTGGCGGAAAGCGATGAGCAGAGTCGCCAATGAGAAAGACATTATCAATTGAAAATCGATCCGCAACCTGCGCAGCCATTTTCCAGATGCCTTTAAAAGTCACTTTAACCGGCGTGTCCGGACCAAATATTTCACCCAAGAGCGCCTCGCAACGTGCGTCGTCATAGTCATCTATCGTCTCATAGGGCTCAAAAATCGGACGCATGTAAACCGTCAACTGCCTCGGATCGTGGACGATAAGAATACCCGGGGTCTGTGGGCTCAAGCACCAGTAAAGCAATGAATGCCTTTCCTTCACTATATCCGTGAGGTCAACCTCACAACTCAAGTTAAGAAAGGTCGCAAGGGAATCTGGTCCGGTTTTGCCTACACCCAATGAACGCGCGATACTGCTCGTTGCTCCGTCTGCTGCTAGAATATAGTTAGCCTTAATCTCATAGGCGTTTTGGTTTTCATCTAGAACCCGAGCATGATGTGTATCCCCATCGATGAATGCCTCCCAGGTATGACCGTATCGGATTTTGCTTTCGGTTTGCTCTACAGCCTCGTCGCGTAATGCTGTCTCAAACAAGTTTTGTGAAATGTTGGTGGTGTGTTCGGGTGAAGCAGCGAGACGTTGAGTAATATGCGCTGCGTCACCCGCGAAGGAAAGCTTGCCGAGCGCTTTACATCGAGGGTTTTTAACCCAGCTAACAAATTGCGCCTCAGCGTGTTTGTTGAAAGCATAAAATTTTTTAGTGTCAATATCAGCAGAGCGCAGAATTTCCATTGTACGGGTATTGATAACATGAGCAGCGGGTGCTGGCTGGACCCCGCTGCGCCGCTCAATCAAAATATGGTCAATGTCGAGACGGCTCAGTAAAATTGAAGCGAGCAGTCCAGCAGGCCCTCCTCCAACGACAAGCACTGACGTTTTTTCGACTGCCAAATTTGACGGCATCACTTGCACCTGCCTTTGAGAAGATAGATAAGCATGGCGGTAAATCGTTCTTCCGAAACCTCGTCGATACCATTCTCTATGCTTAATAGCCAGCCTTGAAATGATAGCCGCAAGATTGCTTCAAGCGCCTCAACATCATCGCATTCCAGAGAGCCGTCCTGAACTGCCGCCTGTAACCCGTTAATGGCAAATTGCTGAATGCGTTCGCGAGTCGCACTTGCTCTCTCGTGAAGACGATGATCAACAACGTGGGGATCGAAAATTATAATCTTGCACAGAAAAGGGTCGTCTTTGAGCGCCTTGTGGATGATCGACAGCGCACACGACAAGGCTTCTAGATTGTCGGTACCGGTCTCAGCAGCATTAACGACTTTCTCTTCGATCAAAACGAGACGTCTTTCGATGGAGTGAAGCAACAGGTCGTTCTTATCGGTAAAATGTGAGTAGATCGTAGAGGTGGAAACTCGGGCCTCGGTTGCTAAAAACCGGATCGAGGTTTTGTCATACCCGCGGTGCGAAAATAGGGTGGCCGCAGAATCCAGAATCTGGTTTCGCTTTCGTTCGTCACGAATAGGAAGGGGCACTATAGGGTTCCCGATCAGGCGTCGAGGTGATCGAAAAAAGACTCGCCTTCTTTAAGTCGGCGACGAACGGTCAATTCCTCCAGCGGCTCTCCAGATTTATAACGGGCGAACATTTCCTCCGGGTCGAATTTGATGCCAACCGGGTTTTCGCCAAAAGCATCTGACTTTAGGAAGTCATTTGCTTCCTTGGATGATGAGAATAGGTCGATCTGAAATTCGGCTTTGTTGCCATCCGGGTCTTTGTAATAGAGTGACAAGGTGGGTCCATGATTGACGCACCAGACCGGAAGGATGCCCGATTCTTTCAAGCGATCATAAGTCCCAATGAGATCGTCAATGGACGCATAGGTGTACGCGAGATGGTCTAGACCTGCGGTCTGCCCGTCTGAATCTTTTAAGCTGGGAATACCGACAATGGCCAATCGATGGTGCTCATCGTCAAAGGTCATGAAGCAGAACATTGCATCTTGATGAGCGATGTTGGCGTTCAGAATTGTCGTCCAGTGATGGACCATTTCCTCAAATCGGCTGGTCTTCAATACAGCATGGGCAAAGAAGGACGGTGTGATGAGATTTTCGTCGACAGTCATGTCGGTTCCTCCAGTTTGGGTTGAAATGAGATTAATCCATCGAAACAAAAGATTCAAATCGTTTCGATTGGTTTCATAGATTGTAGGGGTGGTTTTTCACGAACTCAACGACTTGTTCTCTGACAAACTGTTCGCCCCCAGAACCCACATTTATCATCAATCCCCCATAATCTTATCTGCTTCTAATTCTAATCTCGAAACCAAATCATCCATTTGTTGAATCACAGCCTGAATGGCAGCCGGCTTTGACAGATCGACGCCCGCTTTTTTCAACTGCTCCATAGGCTGATCATTGCCGCCGCTCTTCAGCAAAGTAAGATAACGTTCTTTTGCCTCGGCTTTTTCTTCTTCAGTGCCGGTTGTCATTCCATCATATAGTGCCGCAGACGACGCAAAGCACGTCGCATATTTGTAGACATAATAGGGGGAATTATAGAAGTGTGGAATTCTTGCCCATACATAGTCGTAAAGCTCATCTTTCGCTACATTTTCACCTTGATATGCATCAGCAACATCCCGATAGATTGTTGAGAGCGTCTCAGCAGTTATCGGTTTGCCGGCTTCAACCGCTTCATGCGCTTGTAGCTCATAATCAGCGAAACTAACTTGAGCATAAAAAGTACCCGCAATATTTTCGATAGCCTTTTGAAGTAACAAAAACCTTTCCTTTGGATCATTAGTTTCACTCAGTAGCATCTCCAACAAAAACCTTTCATTGATTGTAGAGGCTACCTCAGCGACAAATATTGTGTAGGACGCGGTAACAAAGGGTTGGTTATCATAAGATAATCTTGTATGCATGGCATGGCCAGACTCATGGGCAAGTGTAAAAACCGCATCAAGGGTGTCGTTGTAGTTCAAAAGCATATAGGGACCTACACCATATACACCGGCTACATAAGCGCCCGACCTCTTACCTTCTGTCTCATATACATCAACGGCTTGGCTTTCAAGAAACTGCTTCAAATGCTTCTGATAGTCTTCTCCCAGTGCGCCAGCTGAAGAAACTACCATCTCGCGAGCCTTCTCGTAGGGATAGTCAGCATCTGTTTCTACTAGAGGAACAGAACCATCGTAGCGATGATACTCATCCAATTTTAGAATTTTTTGACGAATGGCATGGTAGCGCTTTAAAGGCCCTGTTCCTTCACGAACTGTTTTGATCAAATTTTTGTAGACATCTACAGGTACTGAATCTCGATCAAGAGCTGCAGCTAATGTTGTTGGGTAATCACGAGCCTGGGCTGAAAACCAATCTCGTTGCAGAACACTATTATAAATCGCAGCGTAGGTATTTTTCGTTGCTGCATAGGTTCCATAATGTGCCTCAAAGGCAGCTTTTCTATCTTTCTGTCCCCTTGCAGTCTCCAGTGTTCGACGATAAGCACCACTGGTCATCTTCAGTGTTTCACCATTACTCAATGTCACTTCAGGAAACTGAATATCTGAAGTTGATAGTTCTTGATAAATGGATCTTGGCGTACCCGTAAACTGACTTGAATAAGAGAGTAACTTTTCTCCCCCTTCATCCAATACATGCTCCTTCTGTCGGTAGGCTTCTTCGATGGGGTATCGATAGGGTGCAAGTTCAGGATTTTTCTTCAACCACCGATGCATTTTTTTCTCAGAAATCGATAATAGTTCTGGCGTAAACCAGGCAGTTGCTGTGTTGAACTTGGCAAAGGCTGCCTGAACTTGTTGAAAGCGCCCAGAGACGGACTGGTTTCTTAAGTCTACATCACGCTGCAATTGCGGGTAACGGTATATGAGATACTGTATTCGTCCAATATCATCAAAAAGCTGATAGGCTTTGAGAATCGCTTTTGGTCCTTTTTTCAAAGTACCTTTCAACTTTACAAATTCATCAGCCTTAGTACTCATCTCCTGCATCCCAACTTCCCATTCATCCCAGGAAGCGTAGATTGGAGAGAAATCCCATTTGAAATGGCCAGGGATTTCATCTCGATTTTGAGTATCAGGTTTAGCGAATATCTGTGCCGAATAGATAACACATAAAATTACGATGGCTTTAATAAACAAGCTTTGCTTCACGGGTTTGCCTTAATTTGAGGTTTAACGGGGAATTGTACACAACTTTTATTGCTGCGTGGGATTATCGTTGATCGTCATTTAACTTGTCAGTACCCATGAGCTTTTTTGTCTATCTATCTTTTTAAGCACCATTGATTTGTTGAAGACTTGGCTGTCTTGTTAGTTTATCTTCACTAATTTAGGTTTAAGGTACGACTGATCAGATCAAAGACTCGCGAAGCCGAATATAAACCAACGCTTTGGCATTACGTGCTTCGATCTGATGCATGATCCGTTGATATCGTACATTCTTTACAAAACGGGGAAACCACCTATCAACATAGCTCTCAACAACCCAGGCAGAATAAAGCCCGTTTTTGTATCCATCTTCTAGCGCGTCTAGGGCAGCCTCATCTTTTGCAAGCGACGCATAAACCGCGAATCGATGGATGTGTAGAAACGGGAAAACAGGGTCTGCTTCAATTTGCGTCAAAGCACCATCAAGGATTAACCTTCCCCTGACGGCATCGCCCGTCTCCAGCAGATTCAGCCCAAAGTGTATTACACCAAAACCCATCGGGTTAGCGTAGCTGTATGTACCGTCTGGTCTGCGAAACCCTTCCAGAGCCATTTCATATTGTTCATTCGCTTGCTGATTCAACTCGGCGGCGAGTTTTAAGTTTTCATCCTGTTTAGCCCTATATGCCTGCGCTCGCAGCGCATCAGCGAGATAACGTCGCGCCAATATACTGTCTGAATCATGTTCGACCCACGCCTGACACAGCGCCAAATGTTTCTTGGAATAACGATCTTTCAGTTGACTCGTGGCAAGATCGTTCAATAAAAGTGAAGCATAAGTCAGGGAGTGCTTCGGTGAAATCGCTTTCATTTCATCAAGGTAACGATTTGCTAGGTCACCGCCGCCGATAGAACCCAGGAAAAAACTCATAATATTTAACGGAAACAGTTGCTCCATTTTGCCGACGTCTATGGCGAGTCGCCAATTGTCATAGAATTTTTCCAATCCACCCGTCGCAAGCGCTACATTGCCGATGACAGCATAGATTTGCGGCATCTCAGGATTTAAATCCCGCGCCTTTTCTAATAAGGGCAAGGCTCGTTCAGGGTCTATATTAGCGATCGAAAACCCAAGATCAGTAAGGGTCTTAGCGTTCAATGGGTCAAATTCCAGCGACTTTTCCAGATACAAAATTGATTCGGCGTGTAGCCCTTGGTCACGCTTAACTTTTGCCAAGCCTTGATAGGTTTCAGCATTATTGGGGTTCAGTGATAACGCCGTTAAAAAACTGGTTTGCGCATCTTCATAGCGATTATCGAGAGTGTAGGCGTAACCCAGTTGCCTATGCCCATGATCAAGCAGGGGGGTTAATTCAACAGCCCGGCGAGCAGAGCGAAACACTTCTTCGCGAATATCTGCCCATTGCGCACCTGTTTCTCTCGTACCCATCAGTGCTTTTGCCAGCGTAGCGTATGCTTCAGAAAATCCCGGATCATCATCTATAACCTGACGCAGCATAAGTACAGCGGCTTTCGGATCGCGCCAAAAATCCGAAAGCTCCCTTGCCTTTAGATATTGGTCATAAATTGCGGCACTGGTCGACGGCCCTGCAACAACCACCTGCCCGGGGTGAAACGACAATTTACCCTGTAGTTGCAATGCGACTGCACTAGCAACTTCCGTCTGAACGGCAAATATATTTTCCAGAGACCGGTCGTAATTTTGCGCCCAGATATGTTTGTCGGTGGCGGCCTCAATCAACTGGAAAGTAATGCGGACCTGATCGCCTGCCCTGCGCACGCTACCTTCAAGCACATGATTGACATCGAGTTCCTGTGCAATTTCACGAATGCTTTTCTGGGTATCCCCCGCATAACGCATCATGGACGTTCTCGATATGACCTTGAGACCCTCTATCCGACTTAGCTGGGTCAGCACGTCTTCATGAATACCTGCTGCAAAATAGGCATTCTCCTGCAAGGCACTCAGATTAGTGAAGGGCAAGACTGCGATAGAGGGCGAATCCATCACATCGGCTTGAGCATCCACTTCCGATGATGTCGTCGCCACAATGTCCACGGTTGCAACATCTGGTTCATCGATATCCAGGAACTGATTCAGATACAGTAAACCCACCAGAACGGTGAGCACAGATACCACCGCTACATCACCCATTTTACCACTGCTTTTCAGCGTCTCTTTTTCTGGATTGTTCAGCGGGGCTGTTATCTTGAGACCGTCAGGAGTTCTTTCGAATATCCAAGCAAATATAAGGCCAAAGGGAAATCCGATCGCGGCAATCAACAACACAAACGTGATAGTCCAATCAGGAAAGCCAAGGCGAGGAAACACCAGATCGATAAATTGCAAAACAACCCAAGCTAAGGCGGCATAAATTGCTGCAAATTTGATCACCGCGCGGCGTCTTAACTCTGAGATAAATTCTAACAGGAACGACATAGGGACTCAGGTCACAAAACTGCTGTGTAATCTAACACATTTGAAGCGAGAATTACGGGGTGAGCTAGGTTAACAACCATTTTCCGGTTCAACCTCAACCAATGTAGATCAAAGTTACATGGGAGTTGACAGGATGGCTTTGACATTATTTCTGTTATTATATTGCGGGTTTTCCAGTGGCTATTCATTATGTGTTAGGCGATTAAGGCTGCTGGCATCAGCACTTGGAAAACATGTTAATGAAGTATATAAAAATATTTGGTCTTATTTGCATAGGCCTGTTATCGACACACAGTGCTGTTAACATTTTGGCGCCCATTTCTAAAACTTCGTCATTCCAACAGTGTCAGGTTGATATTATTGCTCAAAATTTCTGAATATGACCGATGGAAACAAGTCGTTATAGCATCATTTTATCAAGAGACATTACAAGCTGTTCGTGAAGCTGAACCAAGAGCACAAACCTACGGCGCTGAAAGCGAGATTCGACTATTTTACATTTTACACTTGATGTATTTAGAAAAACTCAATCCCTACAAACTTAACGGTTTCGCAATACCAATGCAGAGCGGCGGTATCAATTTAGCAACACCTCGCTTTGTAAGGGTAGCAAAAAATGCGGGGCTCTTTCTACATTATTGGACTATAAATAACGAATCTGACATGAGATTGTTAATGGATATGGGTGTCGATGGTCTCATGACAGACAGGCCAGAGTTACTGTTGCAGATTCGGAGCAACTGAGTTGTAAGCAGGCATCCAATATTGACCCACCTAAGCAGTTCCAGCTTAATTTTAATTCCTGTAACTAGATGATTGTATTAATGGGCCTACATGGAAGTCTGGGGAACCTGAAAGCTCAGGTTTGACGATACAGATACCTTAAGCTAGCCTTTTAACCGTATGAGAATAACTTTCTCTAAAAAATTTTAAAGAGGATTAGCATTGGCGTTAACGATCGGAAACAAGCTACTTTTAGGCTTTAGCATTGTCTTGGCTCTACTGGTTCTGGTAAGCAGTTATACTGTTTATCAGACGAGTGTAATCTATGAGACTCAGGAGAGGATGGCACATCTGCAGTTTCCTACAGTGCGAGCAGGCACTGAAATGGAAAATAGCTTGAACCTTTCGTTGGCGAGCTTGCGAGGCTATATGATTCTTGGCGGGGATTCGGTCAAAGGAGAATTGTTTCGAGATCAGCGCGCTCGTGCTTGGGAAGATATAGACTCTACCGTAGAAAAAATGCATGGGTACTCTAAAAGCTGGACTGACGCTAATAATATAAAACGACTTAAGGAGATTGAAGACCTGCTATCAGCTTTTCGCGTAGCTCAACAAGAGATAGAAGATATTGCTCATAAGACGCAAAATATTCCTTCTGTAGATATCCTGTTTTCAGAAGCTGCCCCTCGGGCTACGGTCATGTTGAAACAGCTAACCATGATGATCGATGAAGAAAATATCCTACCTGCAACCAGTGAAAGGAAGACATTATTGAAACTACTTGCAGATAGTAGGGGTTCTTTAGCATCCAGTTTGGCTGATATCAGGGCCTATTTACTCTCAGGAGATACAGACTTTAGGGATAACTTCGAACGCAATTGGGATATAAACGAAAAAAGGCTGTCAGCTATTGATGAAATTCAAATCATGCTGAATGCGCCGCAGCGCACTGAGTGGGAGACTTATAAAAGTGCACGAGAAGAATTTGCACTCCTTCCGGGAGTAATGTTTGATTCTCGTAGTTCTGAACAATGGAATCTCGCTAATTATTGGTTAGATACCAAAGCAGCACCCAAAGCGGCCAAAATATTGAGCCTTCTGAATGAAATGCGGAAGTCCCAAGATCGCTTGTTTCTCACTGATGAAATATTGTTGGATGAATTGTTTGAGGAAATGCGTTCGATGTTGATTATTGGTTCTCTTATTGCCATAGGCATCGGTATTTTTGTAGCAATGTACCTTAAAAATTTGCTGACTAATTCACTGAAGCGGGTGGTAACGAGAACAGTTGAAGTGGCTGATGGGAATCTTACTGGATCGGATCTTGAGACCAGAGGCAATGATGAACTCACAGTGCTCAGTGAGAGTATAAATCATATGAGCCAAAATTTGCGTATGCTTATCGAAGATGTTGGTGATGGCGCATTGCAGCTGGAGAAAGCAGTATCCGAGGCAAGAACTGCCGCCGATAGCACCTCTGACGGTATGAATAGGCAGCTTGGAGATGTCGAATCGATAGCCACTGCATTAAATGAAATAGGTGCAACTATAGAAGAAATAGCGACCAGTGCTGGTGAAGCAGCGGCAGCCGCCGAGAGCGCAGATACGCAGGCGATTCAAGGTAAACTAATTGTCATGGACAACAGAACCAGTACCCATGAGCTAGCCGAAAATATAGAGAAAGCGGTCGAGGTTATTAATCGCCTTGGAGAGAATACGCGAGGTGTTGATGAAATAACTGAAACTATTAGCGCGATCGCAGAACAAACAAACTTACTTGCTTTAAATGCCGCGATTGAAGCAGCACGCGCGGGAGAACAAGGTCGCGGCTTTGCTGTTGTTGCAGATGAAGTAAGAACGCTGGCGGCCCGAACTCAGGAGTCAACCGGCGAAATTAGAGCGATGCTTGAGCGCTTGAAACTTGATGCAAGTGAAGCAGTTGTGGCAATGGATATTGGCTACAAGGGTGCTCAAAAGAACGTTGAAAATGCCATTGGCGCAAGTGATGCCCTTGGAAAGATTACTGAGGCAGTTTCTGTTATTAGTGATATGAATGCCCAGATCGCCTCTGCTTCAGAAGAACAAGGTAAGGCAGTAGATGAAGTTACTAGCAGAATTAATAAAGTTGACGCTAATGCCCAGGAAACTCTGTCGTTTGCTCAGCAATCCAGTGATGTATCGATAAAAGTGAGCAGCTTATCCTCGGCTTTGCTTCAGTCTGTAGCGAAATTTAGCGTGCGCTAAAGCTGTATTTTCCGAAGATGCAAAGAAATGTAATATGAAATAACCGGCGACACTGTCTGCGTGCTAGGTTCACCCGATGCGTACAATACGATGTTCGATTGGAATTCCAATTCTATTTCAATCCGTTTTCAAATTTTCAACACCTTCACTAATTCACAGGGAATTTTTGCATTATCGCACGGACAGTTTTTCGCAATACTTCTTTATGCCTAGCGGATGTATGGGTTTTATCGATGATTTTATATGCGGAAACATGCCAACTTAATTTTCGATTGGCGTCGAAAGCCCCTACGTGGAGTGTACCTTCGTCATAAAACGTGACTTCTTCTTGAGGCGTCGCTTTTTCGACGATGACCGCTTTCTCTTCACCGCTAAAACGCCATTGAATACCATAGTAGCTGACATCATCGTCAGAATCGGCTAGAAGAGAAGAATAGGCTGCAATATTTTCTTTTATAGTCACTCTGAGGGCAACGGTCATGTCTGCTGGACACTGTACTGATTTACGATAGCCGAATCCAGCCAGGGACAAATCGATCTCATCCCGGATTGTAGCGCTAAATTCTGATGAATTTTTCTCACCGGGTGCAACATTGCCTAGTGAACCATCATCCCAACAATAAGTCTTTGCGTTAGATAGATCACCCGGATCAACAATGACCTCATCGACAACACGTATAGAGAATACGCAGGACGAAATCGAAAGCAATACAATCTGGACTAGTACAATTTTAAAAATATATTTCATATTTACGTATCATTATATTCTGTATCTAATTATCTGCTTAGCCAGTTATTGACTTTCGCAATCATGCCGGCTAATACACCTGCCGTGATCATCCAACCGAATAATCCAAGGAAGAAGCCGGGTAAAGTAAGACTCCAAGCTGCGCTCGGTAAGTTAACATGTAGCATGTGTCCTGTCAGTAACATCATGGCGTCTGGCATCAGCATAACCAGGCCACTACAGATGACCCATAGCACTCCAAAACTGAGGGCAGTCGAGAACGCGACATTTATTACATTAATTTCCAATACATCGGTTTTCATATCATTATCCTCTCTATCGAACATTCTATAGCTTATTTTCCTTGTCCTCAGTGCCACAACACCCATCATTCCAGTGCCACAAGCGAGACATCGCGAGAAATGTGAAAGATGCAGTCCATGTTATGAGGAGTAAACCATTAAGTGTTTCAATTGCAGTGATGAACCGAACATGCCCTTGTGGGTAAATGTCACCTAACCCGAGCGAAGTAAAAATAACGCCAGAATAATACAAATAACTCATCGGCTCATTTGTTAAAGCACCGCTAAAGCTGCCTAGACCCAACCATTCGACGGAAACATAATACGCTATTCCATAAAAACCGATTTCAACAACATGAACAAAAAACAAAACGATGACAATGCCTAACACTTGAGTTTGTGGTAAAAATTTCAGTTTGAATGAAGAGGATCCTATCCATAACAATATTCGATAGTGAAAGGAAAACGTTATCAGAACAAGAACCAATGCTATTCCAATTGCTAGTAACATACCGCATCTCCGTTAAACCATATTCAGTATTATAATGCCATCAAACCACGACTCGTTGCTTTCTGCTTTTCTGGAATTGCAATACCAGAGGATAAATTACAAACAAGACCAATAGATTCGGAATCGCAACCATCAGACTCGAGCTTAGTAGGGCCGGAAAAACGCATTACGATCTTCCATTAAATTGATGGCGAAAAATTCAAGCTCACATCTCTACTTTACAAGAAAATTACACGGTTCATGACAGTCTTCAGAAAGTATAAACCACTTTTATTCATAAATCAGGAATCCAATACCCCGATAGGTTTTTAAGGCGGACCCGAAGATAAAGCATGGCTTCATATCACAAAAAAAGGTATCGCTAAATTAAAGTTCTGATTAGTTAGCGTCCATCCACAAATAGACGAATTCCCTTATAAAGCGCAGAACTATGTTTGTGTTAGTTTTTAATTTCAAGCAGTAAGTTCCGATAAGGAACTTACGAGGGAAGTAGCCCCGCTGAATTTAGTTTCTAGCTAAATTCAATTTTAAGTTTCGTTTAATCTAGCGCTGTTACGCTATCGCCATACTTTCAAACAGGAGACAGAAAATGACAATTCAATCGAATACTTCAGATACCATCAAAGTATGGGATCCACTGGTTAGAGTGTTTCATTGGTCATTGGTCATTTTATTTTTAATTACTTTTGTCACCGAAGATGACTGGATGAATCTACATGTTGCTACAGGCTATGCTGTCGCTATGCTTGTCGGATTCCGTCTCCTGTGGGGTGTGATAGGTACACGTTATGCGCGCTTTACTCAATTTGTAAAATCTCCTACTCAGGTTTTTGCTTACATCAAAAAAATGCTGACCTTCGATGTACCTCATTATATAGGTCATAACCCGGCGGCGGCAGCCATGATCATTAGCTTATTAATCAGTATTTTCATGGTATCCGTAACAGGCATGGCAATTATCGCTACTCAGGGAGAGGGGCCCTTAGCTGAAACCTTTTTAGCCGGCTTCAATGCCGAGTGGATGGAGGAAGCTCATGAGTTCTTCGCAAATTTCACCGTGCTGCTGGTGATTTTACATATCGCCGGGGTATTTTTTAGCAGCATGCTGGAACGTGAAAACTTAATCAAAGCCATGATCACAGGACGCAAAAAGTACCGCGTTAATGCAACGGACAGCAAGCCATAAGTTCAAGACTTTTACGACCTAAATTTCAAATACGCAAACAGGGTAAGACGATGAAAAAAATAAGTGTAATTTTAATAGTTACTGCAGCTTGTCTATCAGGATTACCAGCTCAAGCAAGCCCAGAAGTCGATAAGTTGTTACAAAAATATCAACAGCAGGGTGCTGCAGTGGCTGTACCGGAGCAAGGTAAAAATTTGTGGTATTCAAAAAATGGCGACAGAGGCTGCATTAACTGTCATGGCAGCACACCAGCTGACACGGGCAGGCATGTAAGAACGAATAAAGCGATCAAACCAATGGCAGCATCGGTTAATCCCGAACGTTATCAGGATAGTAAAAAGGTTGAAAAATGGTTCTTGCGAAACTGTAAATGGACATTGGGTCGCCTGTGTACTGCACAGGAAAAAGCAAATACATTGGACTGGTTAAACAGTCTCTAAAAAACAAAATTAAGGAATTTATAATGGAAAATAAAAAAGCATTGGTTTTCGGGTCAGTTTTGTTAAGTGGTATTCTGACATTTAGTTTATACGGCATTGGTAGCAGTATCGCTTCCGACGATTCTAAGCACGAACACGATAGAGAGTATGAATATCGAGACAAAGGTACTAATTACTCGACTAAAAGCGTAGGCACCAATAAATTATATATGGAAGAATGTGGCAGTTGCCACATGGCTTACCCTGCTCAGTTACTACCAACCCAAAGCTGGCAAAAAGTAATGCTTGGTCTGGAAGATCATTTTGGCGAAAATGCAGAGTTAGATGCAGAATCACATAATAGTATCGAAAGCTATCTTGTTCAATCCGCCGCGAGGCGAAAAGGTGAGAGTCGAAAATTACTCAGGAATTTAGGTAATAAAACACCGTTAAGAATTACCGAGTTACCTTATTTTATATATGAACATGATGAGATTCCTTGCCGTTTTATCACGGGTAATGATAAAGTAAGCTCCTTAAGTCAATGCAGCGCATGTCACCAGAATGCTGAGAAAGGAAGATTCGATGAAGACGATGTGGTTATTCCTGGCATTGGTCGCTGGGACGATTAGTTTCAATTCTGTTGCGAGAAGTGATTTTGATCATGACCAGATTCGCCAACTGGTGGATCAGGGCAAGATACTCTCCCTCGATGCTATTTTAAAAAAATATCCGCAGCATAATTTAGGGCGTTTACTGGATCTGGAAGTTGAGTGTGAACACGGCTTGATTATCTATGAACTAGAATTTTTGCAAAAAATGGTGATGTAATCGAACTGGTTATTGATGCAGCTACTGGCAAACTACTCGAGCAGGAGATTGACTAATGAAAATTTTACTGGTCGAAGACGACGTCCGACTGGTAGAGAGTTTGCGCCCACAATTGAACAAAGCCGGATATGTCGTTGAATGGTCAGATAACGGTATTGATGGCGAGTTCATGGCCATGGAAGAAGATTTCGATTGCATTATTCTTGATCTGGGTTTACCGCAGAAGAATGGACTGGATGTTTTAACGACACTGCGCCAAAAAAAAATTCAGACACCTATTCTAATTCTTACCGCACGAGATTCTTGGCAGGAACGCGTGGATGGATTGAAGGCTGGAGCCGATGATTATGTGGGTAAACCGTTCCACTATGAAGAATTACTGGCCCGCCTGGAAGCGATTTTACGACGTCAATTTGGACAGGCTGATAACACTTTGGAAATTCAAGGGCTGGTGCTTGATCTCGATCGCCAGCAGGCACATCAGGGTGAAAGAACTGTCCAGTTAACGGCGATTGAGTTCAAGTTGTTACGCTACTTGATGTCTCATCCAGGTAAGATTATTTCAAAAACCACATTAAGTGAACATGTGTATGAGGAAGAACAGCTCAAAGACAGTAATGTTATAGAAGTGTATATTAATCGACTGCGCCACCATTTTAGTAAATCGCTGATTGTCACTTATCGCGGTCAAGGTTATAAACTGGGCGGCTAGTTCCCGTCCATAAATAGACGAATTTCCTTATAAAGCGCAGAGCTATATTTGTGCTAGATTGTAATTTCAAGCACTTACGAGGGAAGTAGCCCCGCTGAATTTAGTTTCCAGATGGGCACTAGCTAGCCGCAATATGTATTCACTCAAGAAAAAGCTCAATAAAAGTCTTATATTAAACATGGTATTGGTTATGTTGCTAATGCTGGTTACGTTAAATATATTTATTCAGCAACTCGTCAAGGAACAGATTGTTACTCGTTTGCAACATGACGCAGAAAGTTTGGTGAGTTTCATTCAGATATCAGCTGATGATCATTGGGAAGTGAATCCAGCACATATTTCTCAGGTTTATAGCCGTGTACGTTCCGGACACTACTATATAGTGCAAACAGCGCAACAAACATTGCGCTCGCGTTCGCTGTTTGATTTTGAGTTATCCATTCCAGAGATGCAAGCGACGCAATCCCACAGTTATCAAATGAACGGTGCAGGAGAAGAGGTCTGGTTAGTCTGGCAACAGAGAATCAAAAAGAATAACCAAATCCTGCAGATTTGGGTGGCTGAAGATATCACTTCTTTTCAACAGCAATTGCTTAAGTTTTCTATCATTGCGGTTTTGCTGGTTACTACGGCTAGCGCCGTGCTAGTTTATTTGCAGCAAGGAATTCTCAACCGAGGGTTTGCAGTATTTGATTTATTGCGCACAAATTTGCAGGCAGTACGGCATGGAGATATGGAAAAAAATGGCACGCTAGTACCGATGGAAATTTCCCCCTTGGTATCGGAAATTGAACTACTAGTCGAGCAGTTGCGGCAGCGTATCAAACGTACTCGGAATGCTATCGGCAATCTGACGCATGAAATAAAGCGACCAATGCAAATATTGTCTCTATACATCGAAACTAACGAAGGCAAAGAATCTGCGCTCCAGTGTTTTGACGAAATTCAAACGATTGTTGATCGAGAATTACGTCGAGCAAAAATTTCTGGAACGAATGTTGTTGGTGGCGCATTTAAGATACAGGAAGAAATTCCTGTCTTACTGAAAATCATGAAAAATATTTACCCGAAGATAAGTCTAGAATTGACTATTCAGAAAAACTTAAATGAGGTCAATCTAGATAGAGGTGACATGCTGGAACTAAGTGGAAACCTGCTTGATAATGCCTGTAAATTTACGACATCGGTAGTCAATATTGAGTTTAAAACAGCTGAAAATTTCTACCTGCTCACTGTTGAAGACGATGGAGAGGGAGTGACGATGGAACAAATGAGTTTAATCACAGAAAAAGGCTTTAGGTTGGATGAGTCGCGCCAGGGTCATGGACTGGGTTTATCAATCTGTTCAGATATTGTTCAAAGTTACCATGGAGAGTTGTTGTTCGATCAATCTGCATTGGGAGGACTAAAAGTGACGGTTAGTCTTCCGTTGATTCGTTGAGTTTAAAAAAATACAAATGCTAAAGTAAGGTTGCATCGTACCTACATCATCACTGAAATCGTTGCATCGCCCTGAGAAACACAATGTCCATGGTCTTCGCCATACAGCATGAGTGTTCCTCGCTTACTTGCGCTGGTGGCCATTATGCTTTCAGACCAAATTGCGATCCGTGCTCAAGACATCCATGCCGCCCATCTTGATATATTGGAGAGTTTAAAGCCCGAGCGTTAATTTTCGACACTGATTTTTGACACCAATGTTTCATGGATTGCCTCAAGCATAGTTGGATGCAGGTGGACAGATTTGATTATCTCATGACCAGTAGTATCCAACTTGATAAACACTATCTACACAAGGCAAAGTGACTGATATGACAACGACTCAGACACGCTCCAACAATTTCTTGTACCACTTTTCAGTGAACTCAAAATAGTCGATTCCATACTGAATAGTTTCCAATCGAAATAGCTCGACCTCGGTCAGTGGCTTGCTATGTTCTTGGACAGCATTCAATTCTTTAACAAGCAATAGCGCCGCCCTACTTTCAGCTAGATCCTGTTGGAATTCCTTAATAATCTGTTGCCTTTTTGATTTAACAACGTGACCAAGAAAAAACAATTTCACTAAAGCATCATCTTTTACCCTGCCAACCTGAAGGGGACCATTAACCCAGTTCTTGAATTCCTGTCTACCCATTCGGGTTATTGTGTACTCTATTCGTGGCCTCGACCCCGTACTTTGCTTCTTCGTGGCAACCAGCTTCGCTGATGCCATCCTCTTCAGTGTTGGATGGATATTACCCTGACTAGCCCCGTAAAAAAAATTAGTACTTTTTTCCATGGCCTTTTGTAAGCTATAGGCAGAATGTGGCTGCGTGTGAAGCAGCCCAAGAATTATTTTATCTAACAACGATCTGCCCTGTTATTTCAGCGTTCATCCACATGGTATAATTGTACTCTTTACCTTTCATATGATGATTTAAATAACTAACCAAAAAGCCATTCAACCAAGGGCCAAATTTCTTGTTGTCTATCGGGCCTAACAAGCCGAACCATTTCAACAAACCGACCCAATTCAAATCCGTGAAGTTATTATGAGCTGCTCTAACGACATTTATTTCGCATACATTGTCATTTTGCTCTGCCAGATAGCGGTTGACATGCAAACTACTAACGACTGTTTTCCCCAACTTTGTAGATCCACCCATTATGAAACAAGTATTTGCGCTTAGATTCAGATCATCATCTTCCAGTATTAATTGTGCTGCATCCAGACTCACAACCGATTTTATGTCAATGCCGAGTTTTGACAATTGTCCGGCAGCGTAAACAGACACCATACCACCGAGCGAATGACCATAGAGGCCAATTGACTGCAAATCGGCACCCACTAGTGACGGATGGTCTATTGAACTTATGTTAAGTACAAGATCAACAAGCGCTTTACCCCTAATTGATACGTATTCTGGATAAGCTCCGTATATCGTATTTTGTTTCAGCAACGCCATGTTCGCGACATATTCATCCTTTGTATAAGAATCAGCCAACTTTTTATGGTGAATAATCATGGATCTAGCTTCGGCTGATATTTCTCGTCTATTTTTAAAGCTCTTCGTCATCAGTTCTAGTGGGGCACTATCCAATGGAACAATACGACCATCATCAAACCGTGTCGCAAGCGATTGACCAGGTTGGCTTACGGAAAGGACGACATAACCTGCTTCGGTTAGCGCCTCAAACTGTCGTGTGTTTTGACGAGAAAAGGAAGCGAAACCATGACTGAAAATAATAATCGGAAAAGCGCCCTTTGCAGGCGCTAAACCTCGCAAGCCCCTTGTTTTCTCTTTCAGTGAGATTGTCACTTTCGGCATGCCCATTACTTCTGATAATTCAGTCCTCAGCGCTTCAAAAAAAGCAAAATCTGGTTCACCATCACCAACTTCAGCCGGATACCATACCTCCAACTGAAGTTTCTGCTCGTCTGATAAGAAAAAATCAATCGAATCTCTGCCAATCATATGATGTTTCATTCCGGTGTTATTGAGTTCAGCTGCTGTAGTGCCCATAGATATATACAACAGAATAATTGTGATACATAGGACTAATTTCAATTCCAGGCTCTCTCCGAATTAGATATCTACTCGATATATCTAGTAGACATATACCTTACTTTGCCTTTGAAGAGAAATCAACAATCGGAAACTCAGTACAACTGAGTACACACATCCCAAAGCGCTTGCGCTTATCGAAATTAAAATTCATGGGATATAGGCCTTTTTGAATCAAGTTCAAGTCATGGCCTTGGGTAGATCTCCATAGCAGTGCTGGTGTAAATTTTGACAAATTCACTATCAGCCATTCATAGATTTTTTCTAACGCGCAGTATTCGTGAACCCTAACGACCTTACAAGATAGACCAATCAGCCTGCAATTTCCCGTGCCTGCTATCTAGGCAGCGCATCTAAACAACCCAAATTACTCAATTCTTGCTCTGTGTTCTTGATTTAGACTATCACCCACAGGTAGTTGTTCATTTAGTAACACTCGCCATTTTACAATACTGTCAAATAAATTCAGCAATAAATTCAGGACAGCCAATAAATTCAGGACAGCCAACCAATCCTCTATCTCTTACAAACCTTCAATCCAATCTCCCTCACTAATTTAAGATTTCAGCCCTTCTGATAAGTTCAATAGACAAGTACGCTAACCAAATGACTTATCCCAGATCACATTTGGTCGACCCAGAAGGCGGTATCTATCACGTTTGTTCCCGATGTGTGCGACGTGCCTACTTGTGCGGTACTGATCAACAATCAGGACGTGACTTTGATCATCGCAGAGAATGGATAGTCGATAGGATAAGAACACTATCT
>JAESSY010000025.1 GCA_016763855.1 Pseudomonadales bacterium | reverse complement strand
TGGGCGAGCTGGATTCGGGTAAAAGGACGCTTCAATCCATTGCTGTCACTATTCTGTTCAATGCTCAGAATAATGATGCAGAGATTATCGCCAATAAAATCGCGGCAGCAGAACTGTTCACCACTTATTATCCCCACAGCAATTTTGAATATTCCGGTACCGATGCAGCTAACGCAGCGATGGACTGGATGTCTACGGTCGGATCTGACGAGTCCCAAATAGAAGATCTAGTCAGCGACTTTCTCGATGTCGAATTCGGTGCCCAGGTCATAGAGCTAGCCACATTACAGCCCGAACAAGGATTCATCATTCTGGGTGATGAAACTGGGGATCGAGCTGGTTCGAGTGTTTCTTTTGCCGGAGATATCAATGGCGATGGTCTTGTCGATATATTGGTTGGAGCACGAGGGGGCGATGATGGTGGGTCTGGAGCCGGCGAGGCTTATCTAATATTTGGTAGCACTACTGGCTTTGGTGCACTTGATGCCGTGGGTAGAGCGGTACTAGACCTTACTTTACTTGAAAGTGAAACTGGTTTTGTGATTCGTGGCGAACCGGGAACCTCTCTTGGCTCAGTGGTCAGTAGCGTTGGCGATGTAAACGGCGACGGCATTACGGATTTTGCTCTCACAGCACCAAGATCAGCTGGCAGCAGTTTTGGGCCAGGTCAAGCCTACGTTATTTTCGGTAAAACTCCGGATGCCAGTGGCGCACATGGCTTTGGCATCATCGATGACGATAATCGAAGCGTACTAGACCTCGGTACTCTGAGCGCCAACGACGGATTGGTGATTGTCGGAAGCGGAGCTTACTCAGGTCAGGGGTTTGATGTATCTGAGGCCGGGGATGTCAACGGTGATGGCTTTAACGATTTAATCGTCGGTACGCGCCAATATGAGGGAGGCCATGCATTTGTGACCTTGGTGGGGAAAGCCTATGTGGTATTTGGTGGACAAAGTGGTTTTGGCAGCCTGGATGCGGTCGGTCGACAGGTGCTTTATGTTGACCAATTGAACGGTGTTAACGGTTTTGTTATTTCCGGTGGTGAGGAGTTTAGACTCAGCTCGGCCTCAGTTGGCGGTGGTGGAGACATTAACGGTGATGGGATAGCGGATATTTTTGTAGATTACCCGCGGGGTAGCCTGGGCGGACTATATGCAGGCCAAACCTACGTTATTTATGGTTCGACCGAAGTTAAACAAAATATCGACCTCGATACTTTAAGCGCAGAACAAGGATTTATTATTCAGGGCGACACGGCTGGAGATAGACTTGGCCGAGCAGCTTTAGCTGGCGATATCAATGTCGACGGCTTCGATGATCTCGTCCTGAGTGCATTAACTGGTGGAGGAATAAACGCCGGTGAAGCGTACGTCGTGTATGGCAAAGTCGATGGATTTGGTGAGCTAGACGAATTCGGCCGGAGCATAGTTGATCTCACTTACCTGACCGCCGATCAAGGTTTTGTCGTTAGGGGTGAGGCTGCTCTCGATTTGTTCATTGCGGTATCCAGTGCAGGAGACGTCAATGGCGATGGTTTTGATGATCTCATCGTTGGTGCACTCAGAAATGATACGGGTGCCACTGATGCCGGCCGTTCATACGTATTATTCGGGAGTCCTGATGGCCAGGGCGAAATTGACGATGTCGGGCGTAGTGTTTTAGATATCGGACAACTTGATCTTGATGAAGGTTTTGTCATCCAAAGCAGCGTTGAAAACGCTTGGGCAGGCGTCGTAGGCGGTGGGGGTGACGTTGACGGAGATGGCTTCGATGACCTAATTGTTGGCGCATATTTGGGCAATGAAGCCTATGTGGTTTATGGCGGGATATCTGGTTTTGGCGATGCTTCGAAGGACCTAATAGGAAGCATTGAAGGGGATACCCTCATCGGGGGCGCTGGAGACGATAGCCTGGACGGCAAAGGCGGCCCCGATGTTTTGCGATCAGGCGCTGGGGATGACCGGTTAATCGTTGCCGATATGGATTTTATTCGAGTCGAGGGCGGTAGCGGATTTGATACCTTAATATTTGACGGTGCCAACCTAAGCCTTGACCTGACAACTCTTTCCGCTACCAGGCTAAACAGTATTGAAAGGATTGATCTGTCGGGCAGTGGCGCTAACCGACTGACGCTGTCTGAACAAAGCGTTTATAAGCTGACAGAAGTGCGGATCGATGACCCCGCTGTACCAAAAGCGGTGTTACAAATAATCGGTGACGGCGATGACACCATCCAGCTTGTAGAATCCAGTTGGATTTTGGTAGGCGAGATTAATGACGATGGCGTTTTATTCAACCGCTATGCACCCATCGAGGGCCTCGGTGAAGACGAGGCGCTACAGGTGGCGGCCGAAGTGTGGCTTAGTCCTGATTTAAGCATCCAGCGATTGGAGGATTATTACAGCACGATTCAGGAACTTTACGTAACCTATTATGGCCGCCCTGCTGACGAGCAAGGTCGACACGAGTTGTCGAAGGCGCTTGGACAGGCGGATGGCAATGTTGACGCCATAATTTCATTGTTCGCGAGCTCGCCTGAGTTCATTGCGCTCTTTGGTGATTTGTCGAATATTGACCTAATTACCGCCCTGTATCAGCAATTATTTAACCGCGACCCGCAGCAAACTGAATTAGACGAATGGCAGGGTGAACTCGATTCGAGCAGCGATACTCGAGAGACCATTGCCTTTTCGATTTTTAATGGTGCGCAAAATACCGATGCGACCATTGTTGATAATAAGCTCGCTGCAGCGGAATTATTTACCTCGCTCTACCAAAACGCAGGCTATGTATACGACGGCAACAGCGCCGTAGAAGCCGCCAGGGGCTTGCTCTCCAATATAGAGTCAGAGGCTGATGTCATTAATTTTCTGGTCGAAGATTTTCTGGGATTTTCGACAATTATCGACCTCACCACCCTTACTACAAACCAGGGTTTTATCATCCAGGGCAACACGCAGTGGGGCGATTTTGGTTATAGCGTCGCAGATGCGGGCGATGTCAATGGAGATGGCTTTGCGGATGTAATTATTGGAGCACCAGAAGGTCAGGAAGTCAGTGATAGCCATGGTGAAGTTTACCTGGTGTTCGGAGGGCCCGAAGGTGTGGGAGTTCTGGACGGGCAGGGGCGTCAGGTGCTTGATGTTTCTTTACTTGACGCCACCCAGGGATTTTTTATTCACAACCCAACTGCAGTTAAATTTGGGTACAGCGTGTCAGGTGCGGGGGATGTCAACGATGA
This sequence comes from Pseudomonadales bacterium, assembly GCA_016763855.1. Classification (GTDB taxonomy): domain Bacteria; phylum Pseudomonadota; class Gammaproteobacteria; order Pseudomonadales; family Azotimanducaceae; genus JAHRVQ01. Next base: position 5,973 of record JAESSY010000025.1, on the reverse strand, counting down.
TGGGTTTGCCGATCTGCTTATAGGTGCAGCTTATACAGTTAATGGCGGGAACTCCTCTGGCGAAGCCTATGTGATTTTCGGTGGGGAAGGCAGTTTTGGCGAGACTGACGACGCCGGTCGCGCAATTCTAGATATAACGACACTGGGATCAGAGAGCGGTTTTATTATCGCCGCTGATGCCCCTGGAGACCATCTTGGAACACGTGTATCCGGTGCTGGGGACGTAAATGGCGATGGCATCGCTGACCTGATCATCGGGGCACCCTATGGGGATGATGGTGGAAATATAGCTGGCGAAGCTTACGTGTTATTTGGACAAAAGGGCTTGTCTGGAAGCCCTGATGCTTCCGGCCGACAGATAGTGGAGCTGTCTAATCTATCTTCACACGAAGGCTTTGTCATTCAGGGAGCCGATGAACACGATAGAGCCGGAAACGATGTGTCGCGTGCAGGCGATGTCAATGGTGATGGCTTAATCGACTTAATTGTAGGAGCTTTTTTAGCCAGCGAAGGCGGAGAGGATTCAGGTGATGTCTATGTTCTGTTTGGCCGGGGAGAGAGTATAGGCAGTATCGATGATACCGGTCGCAGGGTACTTGACCTGGCGGGATTTAGTGGAACCGATGGCTTTATCATCCGAGGCGCTGATGAAGGTGACGGGCTTGGATTTAGTGTTTCAGATGTCGGTGACATTAATGGTGATGGCTTCGATGACATCGTAGTCAGCGCAGCCTTTAGCGATGCCGTGGCCTATAGAGCAGGCGAGGCCTATGTCATATTTGGCCGGGCGGGGGGCTTTGGTAATCCCGATGAAGCAGATCGCCAGATCATTGATCTGACCACTTTAGATAGCGATCAGGGTTTTATTTTGCAAGGTGTAGCGGCCGTTGATGTCGCCGGCGAAAGGGTTGCAGGTGCCGGCGATTTCAACGGGGATGGCCTGGCAGATTTCATGATAGCGGCGCCGTTTAGTGATCGCTCAGGCAATAGCGCTGGAGAGGTTTACCTACTATTTGGCTCTACCGGTACATTTGGTATTACTGATGACTCGGGTCGCCAGGTCCTGGATCTCGGCAATATCAGTATCAGTGAAGGCCTAATCATCCAGGGCGACCTCCCCGGTGATCACACTGGTCAGGGTATATCAGTAGCTGGGGACGTAAACAATGATGGCTATTCTGACTTAATCATAGGTGCGCCGTTGGGCGATGATGGTAATCAAGATGCTGGGGAGGCTTATATTATTTATGGAGGTGCTTTCTTCGCTGACACTACGCCGGTAATAACCACTGGGACCAGCGCAGCCGAAGTAATACTCGGCGGGCCAGGCAACGATATTCTTAATGGTAATGGTGGTGCCGACGTAATTCGTTCCGGTGCGGGTGATGATCTGATCACTGTTGCCGATGCTGATTTTTTTAGCATAGATGCCGGTACGGGCTTCGACGTGATGGCCCTGCAGGGCGGAAATATCGCGCTTGATCTCACCGCCATTAGCAATACCGCAGTCCGAGGGGTTGAGGTGATTGACCTCACGGGCAGTGGCGCGAATCGGCTGATTCTGTCAAAACTTGACGTCTACTCGCTTGCAACTGCCAATGTCGGCGGAATGGCAATACTTAGCGTCAAGGGAGGTGATGATGACACCGTTGAATTTACAGATGTCGGTTGGTCATACGTGGGCACGGTTGACGAAGGCGGCCTAAGCTACGATCGCTACCAATTGGGCACCGCAGAAGTAAAAGTCGCACAAGCTGTGTATATCGACAACTCTCCACTTATCTTTGACCTGGCCACCCTGGAAGTCGAACAGGGATTTGTTATTCAGCGAGATGAAAGCGACATTTTTGGCACGAGTGTATCTGGTGTTGGGGATGTAAATGGAGATGGTTTTGCTGACGTCATTGTCGGTGCTTTTACTGGTGATGATGGCGGTCATTATGCTGGTGAAGCCTATATCGTATTTGGTGGCAAAGAATCTCTGGCCGGTACAGACGGCGCAGGTCGTCGAGTCATCGATCTTGCGGGTTTAAGTACAAATCAGGGTTTTATCATTCAAGGTGATGAGGAAAATGATCGGCTGGGTTTAAGTGTTTCAAATGCGGGGGACGTAAACGGTGATGGGTTTATGGACCTCATTGTCGGCGCGCATTTTGGTGACGATGGTGGGGGTGGTGCCGGTGAAGCCTATGTCTTGTTTGGAGGAAGTGGTGGCTTTGGTAGCCCGGACGGCAATGGTCGACAGGTAATCGACACAACTACTCTAAACGCTAATCAGGGCTTTATTATCCAGGGAGATGTGGTTAATGATCAGGCTGGTTTCAGCGTGTCTGAGGCGGGCGATGTTAACGGCGACGGCTTTGGTGACGTGATCGTCGGGGCTTTTTTTGCGTCCGATGGTGGTTACACAGCAGGAGAAGCCTATGTGGTGTTTGGTAGTGCTGATCCTTTTGGTGTGGCCGATGGAGTTGGACGGCAGGTATTGGACCTGACGGGGCTGAGTGCCGGCGAGGGTTTCATTATCCAGGGCGACGCCGAGGGTGACTGGACTGGCAGAAGTGTTTCCAGCGCGGGAGATATTAATGGGGATGGTTTTGCCGACTTGATCATCGGAGCGCAACGGGGTGACGACGGTGGTGCTGACGCAGGTGAAGCCTACGTGGTGTTTGGTAGTGCTGATCCCTTTGGTGTGGCCGATGGGGCGGGACGGCAAGTATTGGATTTGACAGCGCTGAGTGTCGATGAAGGTTTTGTCATCCAGGGTGACGCTGAGGGTGACTGGGCTGGCAGAAGCGTTTCTAGTGCAGGAGACATTAACGGGGATGGTTTTAGTGATTTAATTGTTGGCGCTAGTTACGGAGAGGATGGTGGCTCTTTCGCGGGTGAGGCCTATGTAATCTTAGGTGGTGCCAGTGGTTTTGGCGCGCTTGATGGTACCGGCAGGCAAATACTGGATCTTAGTTCACTGGGTGTTGACGAAGGTTTCGTTATCCAGGGGGACGTCATCGGCGATACTCTAGGTTATAGCGTGTCGGGAGCCGGTGATGTTAATGGAGATGGCTACGATGATCTTATTGTTAGCGCCCCTGGTGGTGACAAGGGAGGGCCCGCTGCTGGACAGGCCTATGTTGTGTATGGGCAGAGTACAGGTATTGGCAATCCTGATGAGACCGGTCGCCGGATATTGGATCTAACGGATCTCACGCGAAGCGATGGGTTTATCGTTCAAGGTGAACAAGCCATTGGCCAGTTCGGGTGGAGCGTGTCCGGTGGGGGTGATGTCAACAACGATGGATTTGCTGATCTGATCGCGAGCGCTCGTTTTGGTAATGATGGTTACCCGACATCGGGCGAAGCGTACGTGGTTTACGGAGGTGTACTTGGCCAGGATACTGCCCGAGTGGTGAAGGTTGGGACAGGCGAGGCCGATATACTGATCGGTGGGCCAGGCAATGATGACCTTAACGGTATGGGTGGCGCTGATGTCCTGCGTGCCGGTGCTGGAGATGACTTGCTTACTGTCGGTAATGCTGACTTTTTTCGTATCGATGGGGGTACGGGCTTCGACACCTTGATTTTATCTGGCAGCGGGCACCATCTTGATTTGAGCAGTCGCGGAATCAGTGAGGTACAAAGTATCGAAGCCATTGATATTAGGGGTAGTGGCGGTAATCAACTCATGCTCAATCAACTAGACGTGCTCGCTTTGTCCGAGCAAACCAACCGTTTACTGGTTTATAACGATAGTGATGATGTTGTTGATCTAATGGGCAACTTTGTAGTGACGGGCACAGACGTGTTCAGTGGCACGACATTTGATGTGTTTGACTCAGCGGGCTCGGACGCTAGTGTATGGATTCAGTTTGGAAAAAAAGCAGCTGGACAAGATATAGACCTGGCCACATTCAGCTTCGACCAGGGTTTTATTATCCAGGGAGATACGGCAGGAGACCAGATTGGTTCGAGTGTGGCCAGTGCCGGAGATATCAATGGTGATGGCTTTGTCGATCTGATTGTTGGCGGCCCTGAAGGCGACGACGGAGGCTTTCGCGCGGGTGAGGCCTATGTGATCTTTGGTGGTGCTGGTGGCTTTGGCGCACTTGATGGCACTAACCGCCAGATATTGGACCTTAGTACCTTGAACGTTAATGAGGGCTTTATTATTCAGGGTGATTCTTTCAGTGACCTTTCAGCCTCAAGTGTATCCAGTGCTGGAGATATTAATGGTGATGGCTTTGCTGATTTGATTATTGGTGCCCCTGAAGGCAGCGATGGAAGTTGGTTGGCAGGTGAGGCCTATGTGATCTTTGGAGGCTCCGGCAGCTTTGGTGTTCTGGACGGGGCTAGTCGCCAGGTACTGGATCTCAGCATCTTAAATGTTGGCGAGGGTTTTGTTATTCAGGGCGATACGATTTTTGATCACGCTGGTTTCGCTGTTTCCAGCGCTGGAGATATTAATGGTGATGGTTACTCTGACGTGATAGTTGGTGCCCCTGAAGGTGCGGACGGTGGCTATCGTGCGGGCGAGGGCTATGTAATTTTTGGCAGCGCTGGCGACTTTGGCGTTCTGGATGGGACCAATCGTCAGGTAATTGATCTCAGCACCTTAAATGCCAACCAGGGTTTTATTATCCAGGGAGATACGGGCTCGGATCGAGCTGGCCAAAGTGTCGCAAGTGCCGGGGATATCAATGGTGATGGCTTTGCTGATCTTCTTGTTGGAGCGCCAATAGGTGCGGGTGGTGGCGAGACCTATGTAATCTTTGGTGGCACTGGTAGCTTTGGTGCTCTAGATGGAACAAGCCGCCAGGTTCTTGATCCCAGTTCTTTAACTGCTAACCAGGGTTTTATTATTCGGGATGATGTGTCGGTTGACCGGGCCGGCCAAAGTGTCTCTAGTGCTGGGGATATCAATGGTGACGGCTTTGTTGATTTGATCGTCGGTGCTTATCTTGGCGATGACGGTGGCAATAACGCTGGTGAGGCCTATGTGATTTTTGGCGGCGCTGGCGGCTTTGGTGTTCTGGATGGGGATAACCGCCAGGTGCTGGATCTCAGTGCCTTGAATGCCAACCAGGGTTTTGTTATCCAGGGTGATTCGCCGTATGACCATGCGGGACGAAGTGTCTCCGGTGCTGGGGATATCAATGGCGATGCTTATGACGATTTAATAATTGGTGCCCCCGAAGGTGATGACGGTGGTGCTGGTGCCGGTGAGGCCTATGTGATCTTTGGGCGCGCCGATGACTTTGGTGTTCTTAATGGGGCCAACCGCCAGGTGCTCGACCTCAGTACCATGACTGCTAGTGAGGGTTTTACTATTCAGGGTGATGAAGTTGGTGACAACGCAGGTTTTAGTGTCGCCAGTGCCGGGGATATTAACGGAGATGGTTATGCCGACCTGATCGTTGGTGCCCCTGAAGGTGATGATGGTGGTGCTGATGCCGGTGAGGCCTACGTTATTTATGGTGGTGTCTTTGGCCAGGATATGTTCCCGGCGGTAAAGGTTGGTACAGATGCCGCCGATATATTGATCGGTGGGCCAGGCAATGATGACCTTAACGGTATAGGTGGTGCCGATGTCATTCGCTCGGGTGCTGGGGATGACCTTCTAACTGTCGGGAATGCGGATTTTTTCCGCATTGACGGGGGTACCGGGTTTGATACCCTGGCTTTATCGGGTAACGGGCACCATCTCGACTTACCAGCCGCGGTATCAGCGAGGTACAAAATATAGAGGCGCTGGATATCACCGGCAGCGGTGCCAACCAGCTCACCCTTAATCAGCTCGACGTCATCGCTCTATCTGAGCAAACCAACCAACTAATTGTTTACGGTGATGGCGATGATGATATCGACCTGTTTGGCGACTTTGTTGCAGCGGGTACAGACGTATTTGATAACGTCATGTTTGATGTATATAGCTCAGCTGCATCTGATGCCAGTGTATGGGTTGAACAAGGGCTCAATGTC
>JAESSY010000024.1 GCA_016763855.1 Pseudomonadales bacterium | reverse complement strand
TCTAAGCGGATTATTTCGGCTAAAGCCTCATCACGCTCATTGCTAGCCGCCTCAATGCTAGCTAGGGCTTCCTGCTTGATATTTTCCACCGTGATCGAAGCCAATTTACTAGCCGATGCCCAGACTTGTCCTAGCGAAGCTTCAATCGTTTTTTTTAGCGCAACGGGCATCTCCAAAGCAGCGGAGACTTCCGCTTTCCTTGATTCGCGCCATTGCCTCATTACCGGGCTGACATGGCTCAATGAGCCTTTTCCCATACGCTCCAATACCAATGCGTTGGTTGGCTCTTCGATGCCTTCTGCGGCTAATGCGTTCGCCGTGTTGATGATGCGGTCTTTAATTTCTGGATTCACCTTCATGCTAGGAATTTCCTGTATGTATTGTATGTACGTATCATACATACATATTGACAAGCCTATTTTGTCTGTCTCATACGATTGCATTGAAATTCAGGGAGCTTGAAGCCCAACGGTACGAAAAGTTAATAGGGACTAAAAAAGTAAATAATGGGCTGAAAGCTCTTAACTCTACTTTTTGCCCTTGGGCTTCAAAGCCTGTTTAGAAAAGGTACCTTTTCTAAACATAGATTGTTATACGGGTTTCTATACGCGAATAGAGGGAAAATAGAGGGAAATTGAAAAAATCTTAGAGCGTATAGAAAACGTTGGTTTACTGTTGCTGCGTTTACCTATTGTTCGTCTGCTCACGGGGGTGCCCACCACCTCCATTCTTTCTTCTGCGTCATCCACCGATATCTTAAAACCGGTTGGCCAAGGAGGAGAAGAAAACCCTTCATGAGGTAGCCGTCATAACCCTTCATGAGCTTACTCCACCACCCCATTGGTTTGATAAAAGCGCGCCTGGATGATGATAAAAATAAGCCTCTGTATTGTGCTGAAAGACACTACTGTTGGACTGCTTGGTGAGCTTGGTCCTTTGCCCTAAGCAAAAAACGGCTGACCAGTAATCTTATAAATAGATCAGCGCGGATTTTTAGCTTAAATGGGGAAGATGACCCAAGAGAAGTTTGAAGCTTATCTAAGTACTACATCGCTAATTACAACTTGTAATTAGCGATGTAGTACTTAGATCAAATCCGGTTTTCGAACCCCTTTAAGGGCTGAAAACACGAACAGTTCAAAGGACTGTGGAACGAGGGCCTTAGCAACGGGCGCGTAGCGCGTTAGGCCACTAACCCGGCGGCTGAGGTGATAGATTGATGTAGTTCTTAGAGAGGAACGAACGCTAGAAATACATCAATCTATCCCGAGTTCCGCCTTTTAGGCCTGCGAAAGTGCCTCAATATCTAATTGATATTGAGGTGAAAATTCTTATTTTCACGCACTTTGGTCTGCATTTTGGGGTGAATTAGCCAGAATGGCGCCGCACAGCGGCTATTTCATTTTTGGGTTGGCTTATTTTCAATAGCTAGGCGGCCACCAAGTGATCGGCATCGTGCTGGACCTGCCCGTTTCGAAATGGGGCCAATAGGCAAAACTTCAACCCTCAATTTTCTGGCATGGAGCCCTTAGCGGCTCCATGCCAGGGGTTAGTGGCTACTTTATGGATTTCTACTGCCTGCCGCCTAAAATAGGCTCCTGGCCCCTCTCAGGCTCCTGGAGGGGTATCTTTTGATGAATAGTGAAGGGCTCAAGAGTACTCGTCTTCTGCAAGAATCGGTGTTCAATCCAATATTCGATTACCAAAATACACAAGGCGCGTTCGATAAAGACTAAGACTGATCTCTACAACGAAGTTATGACAGGGCTTAAAATTAATTGGCGGTAATATGGGATATTCCCCTCACTGATTAGCTAGGGGTTACGGCTGATAAGCCGTGTTGGTCGAAGGAGCGAAAAGCCGCGCGATGGGGGTTGGTCATCACACGATGAAGTGTAATCGCGGCTTACAGCGACTGGAGATCAACTTCATCGATGGTAATTTGCAGCGAGATTGTATTGTTTATTTCTTTGGCCTTAAGCGCAAAAAAAATCTCCACGCTTGTGTGGGCTTTATTGTATTTCTATAGTGATTTATCCACAAAGAGTTAGGTCCTAAAGAATAAATTATATTTATATAGGTTAAAGAAAGGTTAAAGGATAGGGACTTTTAGAGTTTGAGTAAACCTAATAAAATCAATAATTTATGATGTAAAATCGTGTTTTAACTGGGGCACTCACCTACCACCCTGGTTAAAAAACAGCGCATTCTGGCTCAACTGGGGCATAGACCTACCACTTTGTTCGCTCAACTGGGGCATAGACCTACCACTTTACCTAATAAATCGGGGAAAAAACGTGTTTACTGGGGCATAGACCTACCACTTGCCCTGTTTATAATTGCCATAAATCCTTTTTACAAGACTCAGTGGGGCATAGACCTACCACTTACTGGGGCACTCACCTACCACATGTGGGGCATAGACCTACCACCCTACCATTACTTATCCACAGGCTAAGTGATTTGCTGCGTTTCGAGAATTTCAAGGGTTTGCCTCGTGTCTTTTAAACGTTTGTTTGCAGCTTTCATTTCGACAACAAAGGTATCGGAAGGGAATAAATTATATTTCGCATCAACGATTTTACGGCTCTCTTTGATCGCCAGGTGATCATAAGATTTGATCACTCCATTATCCCCTAGTTCATCAATGGCACGCCCTAACTTGCGACGCTTATCTTTCATAGTACCGCTATCAAGTAAACCGCTATCACGCTGGACAGTGGAAAGAAGGATATTATAAAAACCGGAACAATTCGCCTGGGTGTAATTATGTGAAAATCGTTTGTGAAGCCACTTAGCAAGCTGTGTTTTTAACTGCATGCTAATCGCATAATTATACTGGCGGTAATTGCCCCTATTGATCGCGTCGCTCAATAAGTCCGGTAATCGGCACGCCCAACGGCTATCAGTATTTTCAAGATATTCTGTGCGATCTACGCGAGTTAAACTGGTAATGATTTGTGTAGAATGCACCTCCTTGGCATTTCTAAACAGCTTCACTGTACTGCCAGACATAATATCAAGAGAGCGCTTTATTTCATCAATGTTACGAGAACAACCCCACTTAGCAAGCTCGCGGGCGATTTGCTTTAAAGAAAATCGAACCCAGCTTTTAACATGATCTGAATCATATGCCCCGTATTCATCTTGGGTAAATAATTTACGCAAAGCGTCCTCTATAACTTCTTCAGAATAACCCGGATAAAAAGCCTGCTCACTTCCATCTGGCATTTGAATTTGGGCTGGCTGTATTTCCATAGCCCAATCAACGTCAGCGATCTTAAAACATCGCTTAAGTGTTGATAAAAATCCTTCAGGAGTTCGCATTGCTGCCTGTTGTTCTTCTGTTACAAAATACTTTGGGATGTGGTCCCACAATTCAATGGAGTTTGATAACCCCTCTTCTGGTCCATAGAAGGTCGCAAACAAATCATACTGCTTTGTTTTTTCGATCTTAAAAGTATTTTTTGTAATAATTTCAGACATTTAAAAACTATATAATTCTAAAGTTTAAAGTTCTAAAGGCTACTGACATCAGCGCCGTATTTAATCAAAAGGTCTTTTATCATCTCTTCGGCCAGCTCCGGCGCACACATACCTTTTCCGGCGCGACGCTGTGCTGTCACAAAGTCCTCAAAAGCATGAGCGTATTTAGGCTGAATATACAGCCCCTTTTGCATACGCTCCGGTGCCCTGGTAGTTCTCGAAAGCTGTGGCGCGTCGGGGTTACTAGTCTGTCCTGTTTGGGCCAGCTCATCAGCGCGCTGCTCTTCTTGTTGCATCCAATCAGGTTCTGCTGTCTTAGACTGTGGCATATTCTTTTACCTCTTGGGGTGCTTCAGTATCAGATTTTTCCATCAAGATAGCGGCTAATATCCCGGATACTTCGCGGCGACGCTCTGCAATCTTGTAGGCTTTATTTAATGAGGGATCGAAAATAGTACGGTATTCCTCAGAAGCGCGGCTAAATACGCCACTTGAAGGAATGACCTTCGCCCCCTGCCCTTGTAAATATTCAGTTGTTGATCGTTCTGATGGGCGCTGCTTCTGCCCATCAGTGACAACAGTTAAAATCTCTTTGCCTACCGCACTAGCACGCTTGTAAGCATCGATATAGGTTGCAAATTGATCACGTGCAGGTTTTAGCGGCATCACAAGCAAATGACTGCTTGGCACTTCCCAGTCACTAGCCTGGTGATCAAAAAAGATTATATCCACGTCTGGCTTCTCCTTTGGAATATCACTCAAGACTTCAAAGGGCAAATTCCCAGATTTGTAATAGAGCATCGATGTCCCTTGCTGATCCTGACAGATCACCAGGGGCTTGAGGTCCATCTCTACAGCAGCGGCAGCTAAGTTAATGGCAAGCATTGACTTACCCTGCCCGCCTTTGGGGTTCCAGATGCTAACTAGCTTAATTTTGCTCATAGGGTTCACCACGGTATGGGCGTTAAACGACTATTTCAGTTGTACAACAAAGTAATGGGGAGCTTAAGATGGGAAAGTATATAGTCCACAACAAGAGAAATCACAACTTATGAAGCAAAAACTTGATGGTTTTAAAGTATTTAAACCATAACTATATAATTCTAAAGTTTAGAATTATATAGTTATTCGATCACGGCGGCTTTCAAGGGCTTCATCCTGTTTGAATAGGGTACAGCCTGGGCGTAATTTCAGTTTACGTATATCTATTAGATATACTATAATGTATATCTAATAGATATACGAGAGCACTCTACTATGTCCAAAACAGCACCGATCAACATGCGTGTCGAACCGAGCCAGCACGCCCTGTTAACCAAAGCCGCGGCGCTCCTCCATAAGGATAGAAGTGCCTTTATTTTGGATGTTGCCTGCCGGGAGGCCGAACACATTCTTCTGGATCAACGCCTTTTCTATTTGAATGAGGAAGGGTTCAAGGCCTTCGAATCAGCACTAATTGCCCCGATCCCTGATAATGCCAAGCTTAAGGCACTATTGGCGGAGCCATCACCTTGGGAAAAATAACCTCTCCAACACTTCTCAATAGTAAACATGACATAAAACAG
>JAESSY010000023.1 GCA_016763855.1 Pseudomonadales bacterium | reverse complement strand
GGGTTCAGATATCACAACCACAGCAGACAATATTACCTTTGCTAATGCAGTAATCCTTGATGATGCAACAGGGGTATTACTCGACACAGGTGCAGGAATAGGTGATGTCAGTTTTAACAATACTTTAGACGGTACACAAACCTTAGGCATTACCGCAGGCACAGGTAGCGTCACCTTTACCGGTGCAGTTGGTAACACCAATGCCCTGGCTGCCACGACAATTACCAGTGCAACTAATGTCACGGCATCGAGCACGATTGATGCGGCTAGTCTGACGCAAACAGTCGGTACCGGAACAGCTCAATTCTCAGGTCAGATAACCACAACAAATACTACCAATCTAAATTCAAACATTGTTCAAATAGATGGCAGCATTGACGCAGGAAACAGCGTCATACTTAGTGGTAGCACAGACATATTTATTGGCTCAAACATCACAACTGCTGCGGCAGATATTCTCTTTAATGACGCTGTAACACTAACGGGTAATGCGTCATTAAACACTAATGGCACCGGAGTAGGAGTGGGTGACATTAATTTCACTTCTACGTTGTCTGGTAACCAAGTTCTAACTATCGCAGCAGGTAGTTCCACAATTACATTTAGTGGAAATATGACTATAGATCAATTACTTACAGGAGTAGGTGCTTATAATGTTGAGTTATTGGGCTCGACCAATCTGTTTACTCAAGCAGTCTCATTCAATAATACCGGACAGTTAATTATAGGTAATTCGAATACCGATAATAGTAATTTCATCGGTGGTATTACTGTTGTACCCACTCTCTCCACGTTTGTAGCAGGTACGCTTAGCACTGTTAATCAGCCCTTGAATTTTGGCATGCTTACAGTGGTAGACGGTACAAACGCCACATTATCTACAGCAGGTGCTAGCGTTTCTATCACAACTGTTCAAGGAGTCGCTGCTGCCGGAGCTGAAACGCTTACGGTAAACTCGGATGGTGGTGCTGTTGCACTGACGAATGTTAATGGTACAGCTACAGGATTGACGGACCTAACCATTATTCGCCCATCTACTGTAGATCTAACTGCAACGACTCTGACTGGTTTATTGACGATTGATAGAGCGACAGGTGCAACAAGCTTTAATGGGCTTACTCAGTTAAACAATGTAGATTTGTCAGGCACAGATTTTAATATCAATGCAGACTTTACTGCAACGGGTATAGTTAACGTCACCAATTCTGGTGTATTTAGTGTTCAAAATAGCACGCTACTAACAGCTACGAACGGTTTTGTCACTTCTGGTGATGTCAACCTTGCAACAGGTATAGCAACTACAAATGCAGAGATTACGATTGGTGGGGAACTAATAGTTGCGGATAGTCAGACTGTCACTCTGAATACAGCCAATGGTGATTTGACAGTATCTGGTGTTACTGAGGGTTCAATTTCTACGCCAACACCTGAATCTTTAGTCATTAATCTTGGAACCGGAGAGCTATCTCTAGCAGGTGTATTTGGTGCAAATGGTAATGATAGTGCTGCAGGCTTAACGGACCTCACGATAGTAAATTCAGGCGCTACCAGATTTTCAGAAATTGATATTTCGGGAACATTAACTCAAACCAATGCTGCAACTGGTAACACCGTATTTAATAATACGGTTTCAGTAAACAGAATTGACCTTAAGGGTACGAATTTTACTTTTGGGGATTTTACGGTTTTGGAAAATGCACCCCTTAACCCACATGATATTGCTGCTTCAGGTATCGTATCGCAACTTACTGGTACTCAATTCTCTACCCAAGGTGCGCTTGATATTACTGCTGGTGCTCTTGTGTTCAATGATCTGCTGACCCAAGGAGTTCTAAATCTAAATGTTGCGAATGATGCGACGATAAGTCATACCGGGGCTCTCGAGGTGACCGGTACGATTTCAAGAAACCTAGAGATCGATAATTCCGGCGGTTCAGTTAATGTGTCGGGTAGTGTTGGTCGTGACTTGATGGTGACAGCTGCTGGAAACGATATTACTTCTACCGGCGTAATCGTAACTGGCGCCTCTACTTTCTCAGGTTTGTCTCTCAATTTGAGCGGGCTAACTGCGACGGGGGATGTTGTTTTTACTATCAATGATGATGTCACGATTAATTCTAATCAAGCAATTAGTTTAGAAGGGTCTGCGTCAAATCTAAATGTCACAACTTTAGTAGGCGAAATTGCCAACAGCGATGATCTTCAAATCTCGGGTAGCGCTTCTTTCGAAACAATGGGCGCCGGCGATAATATTAATTTAAATAGCGTAGGCAACCAGTTTGGGAATGTCAGTCTTACGTCTCTTGCATCAGTCACGCTTAACGAATCAGGTAATACAGAACTATCGAATATAAGTGCTGTAAATTTGACACTCAATTCAAGTGGAGCAGTAACAGATGGCACTAATACGAGCGTCCAAGTTTCTGGTGCAACCATCATTGATGCGAATCAAAATGTCACACTAGGTAATGAGTTAGGCGATACTATCGAGTTTAATACTTTAGAGGTCTCAGGTGCCGATATCGTAGTCAATGAGACAAGTACAGGGGTATTGAACAGTGGATTAGTACTAGGTGCCATATCTGCTGATTCATTGAATGTCACTACAGCAGGTGATCTTACTTCGGTGGTTGATGCCAATATTATCGTGCTTAACCAGGCACTATTTAATGCAGGTGCTAGTAATATTGATTTAACCTTATCTAGCAACGCATTTAGTAGTGTCGGTCTAGTAGGCTCAACAATTTCAATAGCTGAGCGTGACGCGACTGTCCTTTCTGGTGTGACAGCAGCAGTGGATCTAAATGTTGACGCGGAAGGTGAAATCAGTGACTCAGGAACATTGTCAGTAGTAGGGACTGCAACTTTTGATGCGGGATCCAGAAATATTACCCTAGATTCCGCAGGCAATAGTTTTGGCGTCTTGAATCTAATTGGTGGGGACATTGAAGTTGTTCAAAATGATGCAGGTGAGCTGAGCTTGATCACTGCGGATCAATTTAGTCTGACCTCTAATCAAAATATTACACAGCTAAACACATCAGTTTTAAACATAAGCGGTAATCTCATTCTCGATAGTGGGACGAATAATATTACCTTACTGCAAGCCAATAATAATGTCGGTGGAGTAGATTTGACAGGGAGTGTAGTTAACATTGCACTAGCTGGAACGACACGGGTAGAAAACATCACGGCAGACACTCTGACGCTCACAGCCGAAGGTAAAATAACTCAAAATATTGCCGGGGTAGTCAGCGTAACGGGGCTTGCGACTTTTGATAGCGGTACTGACGATATTGCCTTGATCGGAGAAGCAAACACCTTTGGTACCATTTCATTATTTGGTAATTCCGTTGATCTTCAGAATATTGCAGGTGAGATTGAAGAAATTGGTGCGACTGATCTTAACTTTACTTCTGATAATGACATTGTCAGTGCTGGTCTATTGAATATTCCAGGGAATGCAACATTCGCCACAGCTGAAAACAAAGATATCACTTTGACAAATGTTGACAACACCTTTGGTACCCTTTCCCTTACTGGAGGAAGCATCACCATTGTTGAATCTGGCGATACGGATTTGAAAGATATTGATGCCGGTACCATCTTCAATCTAACTTCGACGGGTAATATTTCTGATGAAAATGGTTCTTCTATTGATGTAACAGAAGGCGTACTTACAGCGACTGGTAATATTGTTCTTGGAGACCAAGAAACAGACGATGTTAATTTTGGCATAATTTCCTTGAATGCTGTTGATATAGAGCTTACCGAGAGCGATGACGTCATTTTGAATGAAATCACAACAGAGAATCTGATTCTGACGGCAAGTGGAACCATTACCGAAACGTCTGATGCAGCCATTACGATAGGTAATAATTTCGTTCTAGAAGCGGGCGCCAATGCCATTACGCTCAATAATCTTACAAATGTGATTAACAATTTAGCTGTAACGGGCGCTGGTGATGTCAGTATTAATAATTCCACTGACACGGTTTTACAAAATGTCAGTAGCGATGATTTTGAACTAATCTCGGAAGGAACAATTACCCAATCAAGTGATTCAGAGTTGAATATAGAAAATATTTTCTCACTTGATAGTAAGAATAATAGTATTACCCTAGATGGCGGCAGTAATCAATTTGGTGGCCTAGAATTGCTTGGTGGAGATGTCACAATTTCTGAGTCTAATGCTTCCAGGTTTGAGGACATTAACGTCAACACACTGTCGGTAACTTCTGGCGGGAATATCTCTCAGAATGAAGATAAGACAATTACGGTAGACGGTTTGCTTGAACTGAATTCTGGCGGCAATGACATTAATCTGGAGGGTAATGCCAACTCATTTGGTTCTCTGAATATTACAGCAAACGACGTGGTTTTGATTGAAAATAATGACACGCAGATTGATGGATTGCTTGTTGATACTGCCAATATATTTTCCGATGGTAGTATTTCATCCACTGCACAGTTGACAGTTATTGGACAGAGTACCTTTGGATCGAAGGGAAAGGATATCTCCTTGAGCAACTCACTAAATGTGTTTGGCCCTCTCAGTTTGGATGGAAGTACCGTTACGATTGTTGAAGCCAATGATATTGAATTGTCTGAAGTGAAAACCACGACTTTGATTACGCTGACAACCGATGGCACTATTTCGGATATTAATGGTTCAGATATCACCGTTACTGATGCTGTTTTTAACGCAGGTGATTCAATTATTCTCGGTGATAACGATACAGATGATGTCAGTATTTCAAATGCAAACTTTGTAGCCCTAAATGTCGTCTCATTGAATTCCTCGGGAAGCATTGAATTCTCTAATTTAGATACAGAATTGGCAAATATTGAAACTGAAGACGAAATTAGAGAAACAGACGATGCAACGATAAGGGTAAATGACTTAACCTTAAGCGCGGGTGGCAACATCAAATTGGATAATGGCCAAAATACATTTGGGCGTGTACAGATTGATAAAGCAGAATCAGTGAGCCTAAAAGATAGTACTAATACGGTATTAGGTGCTATCAGTAAAACAACGGATTTTAGCCTCGTGTCTGACGGGTCGATTGTTGGTAGCGAGGCGATAACGATTAGTGGGATATCAGATTTTGAAGCTAACGGTGAGATCACGCTTAATTCGGATAATAATACTTTCACCGGTAACCTTGCACTACAGGGAACAAATGTTGATGTCATATCGACATCAAATATTGAATTAGGTGATGTTAACGCCGCAAATCTTACATTAAAATCAGATAACAGTATTGTTGATAACTCAAGCTCTACCATCGCTGTTATTGGTTTAGCTAATATTGAAGCGAGAAAGGATCTAAGCCTGGGAGCGAATGGAAATGAAGTGACCTTTGGTTCTGTGACACTTTCGGGTAACGCGATAGATGTGACTGAAAGTGATGATGCTATGTTGCTTGATGTTACAGCAGAAAGTTTGAGTTACACAGCAAAAGGCAATATCGACGGTTCTGGTGGGGCCATCGTTATTGCGGGTAGTGGTGCAGATGTAGGTGAGCTATCTTTATTCGTTAATGCTACCGCTAGTGTCATTGATATTAGTAATGAAGGTAATAGCTTCGATCGTTTAACCTTGAATGGACAAAGTGCCAGTGCCGTGGTCTTCAATAGCAATGACACAGAATTAGCAAATATCGATGTCCAAAATTTGAAGTTAAGCGTTCAAGCAACAAATGAGAATATCGAATTAGATGTCAGTGATGTTACGGGTGATATCAGTGTCAGAGGTCTTGCAGATATTGACGCTTCTGGGGATATTAATATAGGCAGTGCTAACAGCGCAGACACAGTACAGTTCGGATCAACCAGACTTGATGCGATTGATATCAATCTTGTGCAGACAGAATCAATTGAAATTGAAGGTCTTAACGCAACCGGAGAAGTTGAATTGACTGCCTTAAGTGGCGACATTACGGCTAATGCTGGCGCAAATGTCACTGTAAGCGGGGATACTATATTCACCACCGAAGATAGGGATGGGATTATTGATTTCTCTGAGTCGATTAATGATCTGGGAGAACTCACGCTTTCTGGTAGTGATATTTCTGTCAGTGAGTCTGTAGGTGACATCACCATTGCTAGCATCAATGCGACTAATAGCCTAACCCTAAACGCCATTGCTGGTTCAATTGTTGATGTTAGACAAGCGACAACAGTGGTCGTTGGCAATGCGAAGTTTACGGCCCTTGATGTCGTTAATATCGGTAGTAATGGCGCGTCAAATTTTGAATCACTTGAAGTATTTGCCAATTCTGCAAATATTATAGAATCTGATAGTACAAGCTTACGTAACCTGAAAATCACGAATGATTTCCGCTTACTTTCTGAAGGCAGTGTCTCTAATGATATCGATGCGAGTATCGATGTTGGGGGTGTCGCAACCATTATAGTTGATGCCGTGGGCGGTCAAGGAAGCATCATTCTGGAAGGCCTGTTTGGTGGCTTGGATGTGACTGCTCTTGATGTAAACCTAACCATCAATAATGAAAGCGATAATGAAAGCAACGCGCCAACACTTGTGGCAAGAGGTTTAAATGTTGATGCTGATGCAACTAACGGAAGTATTAGCTTGGTCGACCTCACTGTTGGCAACAATCTGAATGTTAATGCCGCTCAAGGAATCATTGTTGATGGTTCAGATATCTCAAGTCAACTCAGCGTCGCAAATCGAGCTAGATTTATTGCGGATACCGTCACCTTCGAAGTCGGCGGAGACAATAACATTGGTACCTTAAACATCGAAGCAATCAGTTCAGTTGAAATTGGATCAAGTATCCGATCCGTACTTGCCGATGGTGATTATTTGATTCAATCCAATAACGTCACACTGGGTGCGGATGGAGAAGAAGTCTCGCTAGTCACATCAAGTGGTAGCATTATAGTTCAGGCAACTGAAGTTGCAGTCGGTGAAACCCCTATAGTGGGTAATCTTAAATTTGACGGTAAGATTACTTTAGATTCAACCTCTGGCGGCGAAGAAAATGGCGCGGTCATTTCCTTAATGCAGGGTGGTCTATTAAGTGCAGTTAGCGAAGATGGTCTAATTCCTGTGGAATTGACCCTTAATGCAGGTACCGTAGCAGACAACAATATTAGTCTAGGGGCATTCTCGAGTGAAAACCGCATATCTGCTTTGACTATTGATGGTGCGGATAATTTGGATTTGAAGAATTTCTACAGTGCTGGCAATACAGTTGCCATTACGGTTGCAGGAGATATTACAGCCACGGGAATAATTGAAGATTCGATTGGTGGTATCCAACTTTCTACTACGGGTGGTGGCATTACACTTTCAGAAAATGTGTCTGCCGGTGGTACCCTTATTATTGAAGCAGCAAAACCAATTGTCGCTCAAAGTTTAACAGCAGGTGGAAATCTTAATGTCGTCAGTCCTGCGGATATTAATATTCAGGGAGACATTAACACGGGTGGGGATTTACTGGTTTCCGCTGGTGCCGAGATTCTACTGGGGGGTAATACAGTTTCACTTGGTACCGTAAGCTTAAGCAGTGATTCTGTTTCTATCGATGTCGATAATCCAGCGATCAATGTTATTGGCAGTATCACGACGATGGGCGATGCGGGCGACAATATTTCTATCTCCGCAATTGGGGATGTTAATCTGAATGCGATTACCTCCGCAGGCGCAACTACCGTCTTTACGGAAACGGGAGATTTGCTTTTCCAGGAGGATGTAGACGCCATTGGCGATTTTGTCGCATTTTCGGTTGCAGGATCGTTCGAGCAGCGACCAGATACTCGCATCGACTCAGGGGGAAATCTAACAATAGTGACACAAACAGGCCTGACGCTGTCGAGAGTGAGCGGTGATCAAAGTGTCGTTTTGGCCATCAATCAAACAGATGTAGCATTGGGCGTTGATGTTCCTACATTTAAGCGAGCTAACCCTCCTCTTCCTTTCGGTTCTGTCGAACTCCAAAAGGATGTCGTCAGTGGCGGCACGATATCCTTCCTTGCACCAGTGGCAAATGTGGGTGCGGCGGAATTGGGACAGAGCTTTGTGCAAAGTGCAGCTGATGGTATTTTCTACGGTCTTGGAACGGGTAAGTTCTTCTCTGATGATATTGGCAGTAGCCAAATTTTAAACATCGCACCACCAGGTTTAGATACAACTTTTGACGGCTTGTTTAATGCCGATACTGGAGCAATCCGAGCCCTAGCCGGAAGTGCCTTTAACTCAAATAGTATCATTAATAATCTGAATCGCTCAATAAACTCAACCGGTAGCGCTGGCCAAACAAATGCCTCTTCAAGCTCCCGATCAACTGCTGCTTCCCAGCGTGACGATGAAGAAGATACAGCAGAAGTGGATGAACTCGTCTTCGTGCAGTTGAATAACTACGAACAAACACCAATTGGTATCTTGCTTCCTGAGGATCAACAGGTCGCCTATGACGATGAGGGCAATATTTACTACATGGTGACAATGACAAATAGTTCTGGGGAAAAAGAGACATTCCCGCTGTATCGTGTGGATTTAGATCTCCATACCGAAGCCTCTGTGGTAGTAGAATCCTATAGTAATAATTACGAGACTATTGGCTTCGTCTCCTATCTTGATAGCGACTTCTTTGGTGATGCCGGTCTTGATGTTGAAGGCAGAAGTGGAGACTAGAGCTGAATTAGTGCTCTTAAATTGGTCTCTTGAATCAGTCGCTTAAGATTGTCTGCGAGTAATAATGACACCGACATTTTGAGCCGTTTTGACAGCACTAGGCTTCGACACCTTCAACTTGATCTCTTCAATATTGAAAGTACTGAGGATAAGGTCCGTCACTTTTTCGGCTAGGGTTTCTAATAGCTGAAAATGACTCCTTTCAAGGAATTCAGTAATTTTCTCTGAGATGGCTGCATAGTCCAAAGCGTCATCGAGGCTATCGCTGGTCGCGGCAGTGAGAGTGTCATAGGACAATTCGAGATCAAGAATGAGGGTTTGTTTAATACCTTGTTCCCAGCCATAAGCGCCGATCGTCGTTTTGACTTCCAAACCATGGATAAAAACAATATCCAATTTTACTTCTCCAGTTTAAGTTTTTTCGTTTAACTTAGGGCTGTCATCGGCCATCTAGGCTTTACGATGATTGCATGCCCTTCACTGTGACCTTTTATCATTCTTTGTAAACCAGCGTACGCAATCATGGCACCATTGTCGGTACACAAACTGAGAGGGGGATAGTAAACCTTTGTTTGTTTTTCCTTTGCCAATTTGTCCAATCCCCTGCGCAATTCAGTATTTGCACTGACACCCCCTGCGACAATCAGAGTTTTGTATCCTGTTTGCTCAAAGGCCCTTTTACATTTGATCCTGATGGTGTCAACAACCGCGGTCTGAAACGCCAGTGCGATGTTTGCTTTGTCTTGATCTGTAGGAGAGTCAATTTTCATTAAGGTGTTCATAGTGAAGGTTTTAAGTCCACTAAAGCTAAAATCACAACCGGGTCTATTGACCATTGGACGAGGGAATGTATAAATGTCAGCTATTCCTTTGGTTGCCAATGCGGCCACGCTAGGTCCGCCGGGGTAAGCAAGCCCTAACATTTTTGCGACTTTGTCGAAGGCTTCTCCTGCTGCATCATCCACTGATTCCCCTAGAAGCTCGTAATCTCCTAGTGCTTTGCAAGCGAGTAATTGTGTGTGCCCACCTGATACGAGGAGGGCAATAAAGGGGTAAGATGCTTTGTCTTGGGATTGCTCTTTTGTGAATTGCTCTATCGGTAGCTGTTTTTCCTTTAAGAATGCGGCCTGCAGATGGCCTTCCATATGATGAATGCCAATGGCGGGCTTTTTCCAGGCAAGCGCGAGGGATTTTGCAATGCTGGCGCCAACCAAGAGTGCTCCGACAAGACCAGGACCTGCGGTATAGGCTATACCGTCGAGATCATCGACGCTGGTCTTGCTTTCGAGCATGGCTTGGTGAATCATCGGCAGGGTTTTTCGGATATGGTCTCGTGATGCCAATTCGGGCACAACACCACCATAAACCTTATGTAGTTCTACCTGACTATAGAGTAGGTCCGAGATAAGCCCCTGATTATCGTCATAGATGGCGATACCAGTTTCATCGCAGGATGTTTCAATACCAAGAACACGCATAAGCCTGATTTACTAATCTGAAAAGGGCGTATGTTACTGATTTTTTATAAATATTCCCCTAAAAGTTGTTTTTTGTGGGTCTCAATATTGAGTTTCAATCTTCTTCAATGAGAGT
>JAESSY010000022.1 GCA_016763855.1 Pseudomonadales bacterium | reverse complement strand
TATGTTTGAGGCAATGGAAGACCTTGCATTGCTCATGCAAGCAAATGTTCGAATGAACGATGGAAAAGAACTCATAGAAGTGAGTTTGGGTGACCTATAAGTTAAAATTTCACCCTGACGCATTAGGTGAGTGGAATAGCCTTTCGGCTACTGATAAGAAATACTTTAAGAAGAAACTTGAGCAGCGCCTAGAAAATCCCCACATACCAGGATCAAGACTTTCTGGCGGCCGTAATTTATATAAGATCAAAAGAATGCGCCCACCACTGCGATTAACCTATCATACCAACGACACTGAACTTATTGTTACTGCACTCAGCGTGGGTAAAAGGGATAGTGATGTCTATAAAGAAATGATAGCCCGATATGAAGATGAAAATTCAAATTAGCAAAAGCATGGTGTCATGCCTACGGTATACAGGTTGGCCCACTTTGCTCGCCAATTGCACATACTAGTCGTTAGGTTCTAGGAGGAATAAATGCTGATGGGATCTTGTCTCTGCAAAGATATAGAATTTCAATTTCCAGAGTCCGTAGGCGATTACGTGTATTGTCATTGTCCAAGCTGCCGAAAAGCCAGTGGCGCTGCATTTGGAGCGAACATTTCGGTTCCCATCAAAACTTTTGAGATATTGAAAGGTAAAGAGTCTTTGAAGGTGTTCGAATCTTCACCAGGCAAACTGAGACATTTCTGCAATAGATGTGGCAGTCCACTTTTTACCTTAGTTGGCACCAACCCAACTTTCGTAAGAGTTCGTTTAGGGAGCCTGGACTCTGACTTCGCTCAATTGCCAGCAGCACACATATTCATGTCTCAAAAGGCAACATGGGATCGTCCGGAACTTGATATTCTCTCTTTCGATGAATGGCCCGCACCTGACTCAGTTAGTATTAGAGGTTCACATCAACCGACAGAATAAATAATAAGCATTACCCAACCTGCATTCTGAAATTCAGTGCTACATCTGTCGCTGATTAAGCTGGGCGTTAACCTAAAAAGGGAAGTATGAAATATTTTAAGAAAATAGGTGGATTTGTTTTAACCGTATATCTCATTGTCGGTACTCTTCTATTTATTTTGCAACGCGAATTCATGTACTTTCCCACACCAAAATTAGAACATATATTCGAAATCGAGCAGTACGCTAACGATGGAGAAACAATCGACGTTGTTGTTCTAAATCGCGGGAATCAAAATGCCATTATATATTTTGGAGGAAACGGCGAGCGGGTTGTCAATAATGCCAACGACTTCATAGATACATTTCAGAGCCACACTATCTATTTGGTAAATTACCGTGGGTATAGCGGAAGTACGGGAACGCCAACAGAAGAAGCCATATATTCAGATGCTCATGCGATATATGATGAGGTCGGAAATGAACACAAAGAAATATCAGTTATAGGCCGTAGCTTAGGCACAGGTGTAGCGACATTTTTAGCGTCTACCCGTGAAGTTACCAAAATGGTACTCATTTCCCCTTATGATAGCATTGTTAATCTTGCTCAAGATCAATATCCAATGTATCCAATATCGCTATTGTTAGTCGATAAATACATGTCATCGGATCGCGTCGGAAGAATAAAATCAAAAACTTTGATTCTCCTCGCAGAAAATGATTTGGTTATCCCGTTCAAATATTCCGAAAAAATAATCGAAGAATTCTCGCCTCATCAAGTTGTAGTAGAAACAATTAAAAATTCAGGACACAATACTATTTCTAATAGTAATAGATATTATCAGTTGTTACATGATTTCTTTAAGTAGTGCTGACAAGAATATTCAGCGGATTTCTAAAAGCGTTATATTTGGCGACAGCTGATGCTGTTGTCTATGCAATCTAAGATGAGGTAAATATGCGAGATCTAATAATAGAATCACTCAAGCGGCGATTTGAGTCCTATGATGAATTGACGTCAGAAACCAATGATCAAATGCTCGGAGAAAAACTTGAAATTCTGAAGCATAAATCACTTGGTGAGCATCTCTGGTGTGTTGTTGGAGCACGAGAAAGTTACGCCAAGGCAATAGAGGCTGGCGCATGGGAAGGATTTAATTGTTCATTGCAAGACTTTTCACATTCAAGCTTTAGTCAGAAAGTTAGCAGTTCCGGTAGAGACGTTTTAGCAGCAATTAGTCGCGTAAGTGATTGGACGAAAGAACGCGAAGAATTTTTAATGACATTAGCAGAGCATGAGGTCATGCATGAAGGTCAGATCATTCGACACCTTTATGGGCTTGAAGTCGAAATTCCTAAATCAGTTAAATGGGCATAGCGTGAGATAGAATCATGCATATCCTCATAATTGGAGGCACCGGAATGCTAACAGAGGCCAGTACTTTGCTTGCTGCCCGCTGTACTACATTAACGATGATTGCGAGTTCAAAATCTTCGTTGTCGAAATTTGACCACACACTAGATATGGTAGATTGTCATCGGTATTTGCTTAATCTTAACTGGTCAGATCCTATAGAATTCGTTTCAGCTATTTCTCGGCATATACTATCCGTTGGTGTTCCGAATATGGTGTTGGCTTGGGTGCATGAAGATAACTTAGCGGCAGAACTCGTTAAGATGTTTGCAATTCATAATACTTGTACTGACTTTTTTCATGTTCGTGGCAGTTCAGCGGGAAACCCTAATGCAGATAGTCAGTCAAATAGAGCTATAGAAATGTCGGCGGGTGATATTAACTACCACGAAATCATTTTGGGTTTTCAACTCGCGGGTAGTGGTGAAAGGTGGTTAGATCATTCTGAGATATCAAAAGGTATTATATTGGCAATTGACAATCCGGAGCAAAAAAGTATTGTGGGTTCTATTCAGCCATGGTCATCTCGCCCATGATTTATCGCCTAACATGCGTCCATGAACTATCTGTTCTGGTATCTGACTTCGGTTATTAGGGCGTTCCTCAGAAAAGCTGTGACGAACCTCATAGCACAACGTCAAATGTAAATCAGAATACAAATTTAAACGATTTAGAAAATTACTACGTCTTACTGGTTATCGCACGCATATCACATGGAATCCTATGAGAGTTATATTTTCTTTATCCTCTACTTTACTGTTAATACTATTACTTCAGTGACACAGGCGTTACGCATCATGAGGAAATTATGAATATACGGAAATTTCAGGATACAGACCGAAGCGCTCTGATTAATCTTTGGAACACAGTTTTGCCGGATGATCCGCCTCATAATGAGCCATCTATTGTCATCGATGCAAAGCTCGCCGTAGATGACCTCCTGTTTGTAGCTGAGCACCAAGGTAAATTGGTTGGTGCCTGTATGGCGGGCTATGATGGTCACCGTGGATGGCTGTATGCTGTTGCCGTTTTAAAGGAAGCTCGGCGTAGCGGTACTGGTGCGGCGCTTGTTAAATATGCCATGCAATCTCTAAAGGAAATTGGATGCGTTAAAGTCAATCTCCAAATACGTGCAACAAATACTGAAGTAGCAGAATTTTATAAGGCCTTGGGGTTTATATCCGAAGAACGCCTAAGCATGGGGGCGTTCATTGAGTAGAATACCTAAC
Organism: Pseudomonadales bacterium; assembly: GCA_016763855.1. Classification (GTDB taxonomy): domain Bacteria; phylum Pseudomonadota; class Gammaproteobacteria; order Pseudomonadales; family Azotimanducaceae; genus JAHRVQ01. Next base: position 30,843 of record JAESSY010000022.1, on the reverse strand, counting down.
AATATTGACCAGTTTCAACAGCCCGTGGTTACCCAGTGCTTTTCGGTAAAGCGCCATTGGAAATGCATTGTAAAACAGGTCATGAACGCCTGCTCATTGATCACCTTATTATTTATTTCTAACTATGCGACTTCAAGTACGTCTAATGTACTCGAACATCAAATATCTAAAACACTACAAGATGAGCAGTTAGTAGGGATAGTTTGGTCAACCATTTCAGGTGACAGCATAAGCGTTGGTAGCGAAGGGTTCTCTAATAAAGCTCAATCATCTGTAATGGCGGAATCACAGAAAATACATGTCGGTTCTGTGACAAAAACAGTATTGGCGTTAGGGGTCATGAGATTGATCACTCAAGGGAAGTTATCTTTAGATACAAACGTAGAAAAGTTGTTACCTCAACTCTCTTTTGATAACTCATGGCGTAATTCGAACGCTGTGACAGTAAAGAATCTACTGGAGCATACTGCTGGCTTAGATAATATAAGGATGTGGCAATTCTTAAGCACCATTCCAACAGCAGATACTCCCTTACAAAATATCTTCCCGTCAAATAATGAAAATATCCTTAAAATCAGGACTGAACCAGGTACACAATATTCCTATTCAAATATGGGTTATGCGCTATTGGCAATGGTGATTGAGGCCGTAATTAGAGTACGTTATGAAGATTATCTTGACGAGACCTTACTGAAACCATTGGGGATGCAAGATAGTACGTTTAAATTTGTGTCGCAAGAGGGTATTTATGCTGATAGCGCGCTTGCGATGGGATATTTTGAAAACAGTGTCGCTCAGGTTGCATTGCCTGGTTATCTTCGACCCGCAGGGCAATTTACGACAACCGCGCCAGATATGGCGAAGCTTATGAAGCTCATACTGAATGAAGGTATTCTAAACGGTAAAGCATTCATTAGCTTGGGGCTAATAAATCGGTTGGGCTACCCTCAAGGGACTGATGCTAATAATGTTGGTTTAGATATTGGGCATGGCTTGGCTTTGGCAATTAGAGATCGCCATAATGTGTTAGGCATGTGTCAACCAGGTGAGACGTTCGGCTTTCGCGCGTATATTTGTTTATTCCCTGAAGATAAAAAAGCGTTTTTTTACGCAATTAATACTGATAGTGAAAGTGCTAATTATGAGCAGTTTAATTCACTATTCATCCAGGCTTTGTCGATCAAAGAATCTTCAATTGAACAGCCTGAGCCGCAAGTTATGGATATTGAAAAATTACAAGGCGTCTATTTGCCATCACCGAATAATATGGCTGAGTTCGAATGGATAGATCTAGTATTCAATTTTAAATGGCTAGTGGTGGAAGATAACAAAGTGATCATGAAGTCATTGCAGGCTAATGACCGTAAATTAATCCCGCTTAATAAATATTTACTTCGCGCTACTGATCGAAACAAAGCTTCTCACGGAATCATTATCGACGAAAATCAGAATGTATTTATAAGTGATGGTCTAAACACATTCCAAAAACAGCCTGTACTTACTGTTACTGCGTACTGGGTCAGCTTAATACTAGGAATATCTGGTTTCCTATATATTATTCTGATGAGTTTGGTGAGGAGTGTTACCCGAGATTTTCAGAGATTGAAAGTAATAGGCTGGCCGTTAGTTAATCTATTTGGATTCTCAATACCCGTTTATTTTTATTACAATCAGTCGTTTCTAAAATTTGGTGAATTGACTGCAGCTAGTATTTCATTAGCAATAGTCTCTGGTTTATTGCCTCTCACATTGTTGGTTGCAATATTTATAGGTGCTAAAAAGGTAAAAACCCAGCGGTCCTTGGAGGATGTTGTCGCATCATTTATGCTGCTGCAATTGTGCCTAGTCTTAATCTATTGGGACTTGCTCCCAACCATTTTTTGGCGTTAGATGTAATAATGACTAAAACCAAATTCCGTGTAATTAAAAATTCAGAGTGGCGAGAATATCGAGACATAAGATTAGCTGCATTGAAAGAAGCGCCTGATGCTTTTGGCAGTACATTCGAGAGTGCGAGGGAATATCCAGATCAGGAATGGGAAAAACGATGTGCATTTTTAGATATTCAAACCGACTATCCCTTAGTTGCAATCATTGATGGTATTTTTGTCGGTATTGTTTGGTCAAAAATCTCTCAGCCGGAAAAGACAATCTGCCATATTTATCAAATGTGGGTAAAACCTGAATATAGAGGTCTTAACCTTGGTAGAAAATTATTGATTGATTCGATAAGCTGGGCTCAATCAAAAAATGTAGAATCGATACAGCTAAGCGTCACTTGTGGTAATTCACCTGCTCAAAAACTCTATGAATCTTTAGGGTTCATTGCAACTGGCGACTCAGAGCCAATTAGAAAGGGTTCAAAGCTAATGGCACAACCCATGGAATTTCTGCCAAGTAATGTCTGCATCTAACAAAAACAGGTTGTCGCCGTTGTTAAAAAGGATCGAGGTAACGCTAAGATCTTAATCAATCTATGGAGTACAAACCATGAATGAACCAAGCAATTCTCAGAAATATCATCATAGTTTTTCCGCATCGGCACACAACGAGGCAATGGATATTCTCTACAGTGATAAACCCTCTCGTACAGAAATAGTTGGCTTAATTGAACTTGCGCATGTAGCACATTGGCACTGGATCAAGCGTGAGGACAAACAACCTCAGAATATATCGGTATCCCTTTGGCTTCTATCTCGAGCGTATTCCGCGAATGGTTTTGGGGAAGCATCGCTTACATATGCTCAGCAATCACTAGTAACAATCCAGGAAGAAAAACTATTGCCGTCATTCTACGGTTATAGTAATGAAGCCTTAGCACGAGCACACATACTATTGAACAATCACAGGGAAGCCACATTCCATTTGGACAGAGCGATAGAGATTGCTGAAACTGTACCAAATGAACAGGCCAAAGGTTATCTGCTTGACCAAATAAATAGAATTCAACTGTGATGCCCAAACTGCCTTAGTGTACTTACTACAGGTTTTCTTCAGCGTCGTTATTACCTAAAAGAGGATTCATGAATAAATCAGATCTCGGGAAAGTCATTTACGATATCTCAAACATTAAGGGAGAATTTATTTTACGCTCTGGGCAGGTTACGACTGAATACTTCGATAAATACTTATTCGAAGTTGATCCACTAATCTTGGCAGAAATTGCCGAGCATATGATTAATAATCTACCGCAAAAGTTTGATCAACTCGCGGGACTAGAAATGGGTGGTATACCTTTAGCTACGGCGATTTCTCTAAAAACTGGTTGCCCATCTTTGTTTGTAAGAAAAGAGGCGAAGCAATATGGTACCTGCAAGATTGCCGAAGGGGGTGTAATAGAGGGTGCTGAACTAGTTATAATCGAAGATGTAGTGACATCAGGCGGCGCAATACTCGATGCTGTTCAAGCGCTACGTAGTAGAGGTGCTACTGTAAATCATGTTTGTTGTGTGATTGATCGCGAAAGTACCGGTAGGAATAACCTAGAAAAGGCGGGGTTAACTTTTACGCCATTGTTTACCAAATCAGAATTGGAGTCATATGCCAAGCTGTAACAAAGTCATAAATATAGAATTTTATGCTACTTTGATTCACATAACCTAGTTATGCCATCCCATTTTCAGAAGTCCCATGTTTCAGTACCCATAATGTTAGTTGCCAAGTATTTTTTCAGAATAATCCGGCTATACCGACCCTATCAACCCAAGGATCAAACTTATGTCATTCGCGGTAATTCCTAAGTACAGAAATGTAGTAGACAAGAAAACGATTGAAAAGATCAAAGCAATGTCAAAAGAACATTTAGCGCTAGTTTCAAAGATTGAATACCTTGAAGCCGATGTTGATCGGCTAACAATAATTACCCAAGCTTTATGGGAATTAATGCAAAATAAAATCGGTATCAAAGAATCTGAACTCATTAACTTAGTCGAAGAAATCGATCTAAGAGACGGTAAACTAGACGGAAAGATGTCGAAGCCTCCTCAAAAATGCTCGAAATGCAAGCAGTCTGTATCTGTTAAAACCAATGTTTGTTTCTACTGCGGTCACAAAGAAGTGTCATGATCCAAGTGATCTCCAACAAAACATCTAAGTCGAATTTATCGATCTCTAGAATGCCCCGCAGAAAAGATACGCCGTGCCGATTATCGTGACATTTAGGTTCTCAGTGAATGAAAATAAAAGTTGAAGCGTTGAAGGCTGATGGATACTGCTATCGTAATTGGATAGGTGATTTGTTACTCACTACATCTGAGGGCTGCGTAGTAGACACGCCCCCTGGGACAGAAATATACCTTCGAAAAGAATTGGGGTGGATTCAAAAATATCCAATCAGAACATTTTTCCTAAAAGAACATCATCTCAACCTTATGGAGGTTTCTACTTCGGCGGGCGACCCTTTAGAAATTTATATTAACATAGCGTCACCAATGCAAATGGATTTTGGTCTCCTAAGCTATATAGATTACGAACTAGATGTTGTTCATGATCTACGTGATGCAAAAGAACCAGAAATAATTGACGAAGATGAGTTCGAAGAAGCCAAGTTGAAGTATGGTTACAGCACAGAACTGATAAACACCTGTATCAAAGCAAGCCAGTCAGCTCTATCCTTAACCAAAAACTGGATCTTTCAAGATGACCCTAACAAGGCATTAAGCCGGATGCACCAATTTTTGCTTCGCCGGTGAAATCGATGACCCATCCTTTTCTAAATTTCAAATCACAACTTGGAAAGTAAATAAAATGCTTATCGAAGAATGATAGGAGGACTAATTGTCGCAGTTTTGTGTTTCAATTATCGTAAGAGATTAACCAACAACCAAGAACTAACCCAATCAGTCAGGTAATTTAACGTCCCAAGGCAAAGGCGCATCCAGCTCGGCTTCGCTTATCACGCCAGGCAATACTTCAAACACCTGTGCCAAGTAATCAAACACATTCAATTTATGTACCTTCGCGGTTTCCACTAGGCTACAAAGCCGTGCGCTAGCATGAGCACCGGTCACACTATCAGAGAAAATAATTCTTTCTGACGATCGCAAAAAATCTGATGGCGTCTTCCGCTAAATTGTTACCGATATTGAGTTTACCGTGACCACAATATTGAATCAGTTTGGATTGATCGGTGATTCCGAACCAAATAGTTAAGTGCTGTGCCAAGTTACTGGGATAAGCTGTTATACACAATCCCAATCCAGACTTTCGCGGGGAGAAAGCTTTTCGCTGCCCAGCTTTTCCATTTAGCAGACAGACCCTGTGCTTGAATCTTTTCTAGCGATAGTCCCTTATCCATCATGGCTTTCACTTCTGCAGAGGTATCGATCAACATGTCATGAAAGGCTTGCAGATCGGCTTTGTTTGAAAGTGGCCCATGGCCGGGGATGATGTTGGTTTTATCGTCAATCATGCCAAGAATTGTTTTTACATTCTTCGCTAGGGTTAAGACATTACCGCCGTTCTCAACATCAACAAACGGAAAGAACCCCATAAAGAAAAGGTCGCCCATGTGAACAATATTGGATTTTTCGAAGAAGATTACCGAATCACCATCGGTGTGACCACCGGGGAAATGTACGATCTTAAGTTCTTCATCATTCACATGTAGCGACATGCGTGTTTCATAGGTGATGGAGGGCAGAGCATGTTTTGGATAGGGTTTGGAGACCGCCTTGAACAATTTAATTTCTTGGGTAGTCGCGAGACGTTTACGGACATTATCATGGGCGACAATTTGTGCGTGATGGCCAAGAGCATGATTGCCCTGAGTATGATCGCCGTGCCAATGAGTATTAATTAAATAGTTTAGCTTTTCTACACCGCCGTGTTTCGCCAACTCAGTCTTAAGCGCGTCAGACATCACTTTGTAATCAGCATCAATTAGTAACAGACCATCTTTGCCCGTTATTAATCCAAGGTTGCCACCGTTCCCTTGTAACATAAAGATATTGTCAGTCAGTGGTGTCGATTTGAATGAAGGGGATTTAGCATGGTGATCGATATCGGCATTGGCTAAGCTGGTGATAGTGAGAGCATAGGCAATAATGATAGGTAATATTATTTTCATGTTTATTCCTTAACGTAGATTTTCATGGTGCTAATATAGTGAGGATAAGTTAAGACTGAATATTCAGTAAGGTCAACTATTTTATATTGGGCAAAACTTTAGTGACACAAAGGTGCCCCTCTTTTGTATCCTCGAGCACTTATTATGACCTGAATTCAAGTATATAAGTGCATAACCTGTTAAAGTTTTTCATTTACTCCAGTTAATTTTTCAAATACTTCGTACGGGGTTTTAGAACCCAAACATTTTCTTGGCCGCCATTCACTAAGACGCCGCGACTGAACCCCCATCACAAGTGATCACTTCACCCACAGTATAAGCACCGGCACGAGAACTTAAAAATATTGCCAGACCTGCAATATCTTCCATCGTGCCCACTCGGCCGCGAGGATTACTTTTACCCACTGCACTCCAATCTACATCATCGGTTTTACCACCAAAACCAACACCGGTACTTAGCATCCATGTTGGGAAGGGCCCCGGTGCGATGGCGTTACAAATAATGTTTCGCTTCACAAGATGATTTGCCAGAATCCGTGTTAGATGATGAACTGCAGCTTTTGACGGCCCATAAGAGAATGTCTCAAAGGAAGGCGACTTAATACCATCGACAGAACCAATATTGATCACTCTAGCGGGATCTTCATGTGTCGCCCCCGCTTCCAAAAGTGGTAGCATTTTTTGTGTCAGAAAGAAGACGCTCTTGACGTTCACGTCCATGACCTTATCCCAGCCCATCTCAGGGAATTCTTCCAATGGCGCGCCCCAGGATGCACCCGCGTTATTGACCAAAATATCGATCTTGTCTTCTTTCTCGGAAATCTGTTTTACCACAGCGTCAATTCCCGCCATATCAGCCAGGTTTGCAGGGATTGAAATACATTTGGCATCGTACAATTCTGATAAACGTTTGGCAGTCTCATTACATACATCAGCCTTACGAGCTGATATATATACCTTTGCGCCACTCGCCAGAAAACCCGCTGCAATCATTTCACCGATGCCCCGTGAGCCGCCTGTGATCAATGCGACTTTACCTTTGATGGAAAATAGATCCTGCATAATTGTGTCCTTTGATGGAGTAGATTTCTTGTGTCGGCAGATTATAAGTTACAATCAGAACATGATACAAAATAACGAATTTGTATATGATCAAATAAACGAGAGAGGGCACTAAATGAGTATTAAAAGAATTAAATGTGGTTCAAGGATGAGTCAAGCGGTGGTACATGGCGGGCTGGTCTATACCGCTGGACAGGTAGCGCAAAATGCAGCGGGAGAGAGTGCGACAAAGCAGACTGAAGACATTCTTAAATCCATCGACATTTTACTGGCAGAAGCGGGCACAGATAAAAGTAAGTTAATCTCTGCCAATATTTGGCTTTCTGATATCAGCGATTTTTCCTCGATGAATGAAGTTTGGGATGCTTGGGTCGTAGAAGGCGCAACACCCACGCGAGCTTGTGTTGAATCCAAACTGGCGGCGCCTCAGATCACCGTTGAAATTGCAGTGACCGCTGTTGTTGATTAGTTAGTGCCCGTCCATAAATAGGTTAATTCGGATGAAACTCGTAAAAGTAGATATTAGTTTGCTAATAAATTCAGCCAGTAAGTTCCGAGAAGGAACTTACAAGGGCAGTAACCCGCTCGATTTTAGTTTCTGGATGGGCATTAGTTAGTTCCTGGATAGACATTAGTTCGTTCACCCCATTAAAGAGGCATACAAAATGAAATTGGTTTCCTGGAATGTAAATGGGATTCGCGCAGCGATGAAAAAAGATTTTGCTGGTTCCCTAGCGCTTATGAATCCGGATGTACTTTGTCTTCAGGAGACCAAAGCCCAGGATGATCAAGTGGCCGAAGCCTTGGCTGAAATTGAAGGCTATCACTTGTTTTCAAATTCGGCTGTCAAAAAAGGTTATTCCGGTACTGCGATTCTATCGAAGAAGAAGCCACTCAGTATCCAACATGATATGGGCATCGAAGCCCATGATCAGGAAGGCCGTGTCATTTGTGCAGAGTATAAAAATTATTACCTTGTGACAGTTTATACGCCTAATTCGGGCAATGGATTAAAGCGTCTCGATTACCGGCAACAGTGGGACAAAGACTTCCTTAAATACATGAAGGAGCTTGAGAAAAAGAAACCGGTTTTATTTTGTGGCGATCTTAATGCTTGCCACAGAGACATTGATTTGGCGAGGCCAAAACCTAACTACAATAAGACAGCGGGTTACACCCAAAAAGAGATTGATGGTATTGATGCTTATATAGCAGCAGATTTTGTAGATACCTATCGTTTTAAAAATCCTGAGAAAGTTAAGTATAGCTGGTGGAGCTATCGGGCTGGAGCGCGGGGTAATAATGTGGGCTGGCGTCTGGATTATTTTATGTGTTCGGATGTGCTTAAGAAAAAGATCAAGGAGACCGATATCCTCAATGACATTTTTGGTTCGGATCATTGTCCTGTGATGTTAGAGCTGAAATAAAATAATGTCAGAAAATTCTCAATTTGACCTATCCATTGCACATACGGCAGTCAGTAGCCTTTTAGGTGATGAAAGCTTATCGGTATCACGCCATGTGGATTTCACCGGAGGTGATGTCTGCTTTGATAGCCCCTTTTATAGTGGTGAAGCTGCAAGTGCAGTAATAGCAGCAAAGGGAGTCATTGCTGCAGAAATTAATCACCTTCAAGGCAAACAAGTTATTGATCAGCTTGGGGTTGATACGCGATTAGCTGAAGCCTCACTCGTTAGTTTCGCTTTGCAAGATTTTGCTGACGATCAGAAGGCGCCAGATAAGCGACCCAATCCGGAAGACCGTACACCAGCATCGGGCTTTTTTAAGTGTAAAGATGGGCGTTTAATTTATCTTCATTCAAGCTTCCCTAATTACGCGCAGCATTCGGATGCCATGTTAAAGTTATTGAGTGCAGCACCCAATCACAAAGCCATAGCTGAAGCAATTTCAAAAATACCGGCTCAGGATCTTGAAGATAAAATAGCCGCAGCAGGTCTATGTGGTGCGATGCTAAGAAATCACGATGAGTGGGATCAATCTATTGCCGGGCAGGCCTTGTCCGCTACACCTGTCATAGAAGTCATAAAGATGACAGATACAGATCCGCAGCAATCTTCAACCTTGAGTGCACAATCAGTACTCGCAGGATTGAAGGTGCTCGATCTAACCAGAGTCTTAGCGGGCCCAACATGTGCTAAGAGTTTAAGCAGTTTTGGGGCGGAGGTATTGCATATACGAGGGAAGGATTTGCCTTATGTGGAAAGCTTTGTCACCGATACAGGTATTGGAAAGCGGTCAGCATACCTAAACCTTAAAGCAGAAAAAGACCGTGATGTCTTACAATCTTTGGTCAAGCAAAGCGATGTATTTTCTCAAGGGTATCAATCCGCCGTCATGGAGAAATTTGGTTTTAGTGTCGAAGATGTGATGGTTATGAATCCCGATAGTATCTATGTTTCGATCAATTGTTATGGTCATGAAGGTGAATGGCGTACAAGACCAGGTTGGGAACAATTAGCCCAGGTAGCCACGGGAATGGCAGTACAGCAGGGGGATTATCTCAGTGATGGCAAAGGATTCTCTAAACCAGTATTGCAGCCATCAGCGCTGAATGACTATGTCACGGGATATCTTGCTGCATTAGGGGTCATGCTGGCAAAAAGGCAACAATTACTATTTGGCGGGGGCTACTGCGTTAGGGTTTCCCTCTGTAGAACCGCTATGTGGGTACGAGCATTGGGTATTCGGGATTATTCGGTACATTCTCGTGTACCTGATAGCGCAGAGCTCTGCTCTTTCTACCAGTCATTTGAAACCGACTGGGGTAGGCTCTCTGCATTAAGACCCGCTTTGAGTCTTGCTGGTAAACCCCTGCTATGGACAGGACCGCCTGTTCCTTTGGGTTCTCACTCAGCATCGTTTTGAGATTGCACAGAATGATTCACTTCTTGACCATTTGAACCTTTTTTGACCAATTGAGCCTTCTTGACCAATTGAACTTTCCTGACCAATTGAACTTTCCTGACCATTTGAACAACGTCTCGAAAAAAAATAAATCGATATTTCTAAACCTGACCCCTTGAATTAGAATCTGAAAGTGGCACAATGAATCGAGCCTTTCGTTTAAAAAGAGTTCGTTTAAAAAGAAAGCGTTTAAAAGGAAAGGATTTTTAAAGGAAAGTCTCAAACACACTCAATAATATTAACTCACCATAGAGATAGGAGTTTTACGCCAAGAAGACAATCATTTTACTTTCAATCATTCAGACCTAAAGGTATTTGAAACGATGGCGAAGAGATCTCACGCGCAGTCCAATGCAAATAAACCAAGTTCTAATCGACGTAGACAAACTGAAGGGAGAAAATGTAAAAAGCGTAATCAACAAGATCGACAATATAGCCGAGAGGCTAAAGGACAAACTGCAGATATCTATGAGCTGCATGCACAACCTACTGAAATGGAAACTGCTTATTCACCCACACGCAGTTACCGTCCCCTTGAGGCTAAAACAGCGTCTCAACAACGATATATCAATGCAATAAAAAACAACTGCCTCACTTTCGGAATAGGTCCCGCAGGTACGGGTAAAAGTTATTGCGCGGCTGCCATAGCTGCAGAAGCATTGCAATCTAGTCGTATAGATCGAATTATTTTGACACGTCCTGCTGTTGAAGCAGGAGAGCATTTAGGTTTTCTTCCTGGTGCAGTTGATGAAAAATTTGCAGTCTATATTGAGGCATTTCGCGATGCACTTAATGAAAGGCTGGGCTCTGGTGCTGTGGATTACTATTTAAGACACGGGCGTATCGTCGCTGCACCTCTAGCATTTATGCGGGGTAAAACCTTTGGTGCAGACAGCTTTGTAATTCTTGATGAAGCCCAAAACACGACTAAAGCACAAATGAAAATGTTCCTCACGCGAATTGGTGAACAGTGCAAGGTGGTTGTTAATGGGGATATTCAACAAAGTGATATTCGTGGACCTAACGGTTTAGCTGATGCTGTTGATCGAGTCCGAGGTTTGCCCAATGTACATATCCATACCTTTGAAAGGAATGACGTTGTACGGAGTGGTTTGGTTCGGGATTTACTGGATCGATACGAATAACTTTCTATCACTATAAAGTGCTCAAAGAAGCTCTCTAAGAAGAGAAGCCATTGGAGAAAATGGAGGTTCGTGGCGAATAAATTCGTTCCGAGCCTTCTTTTTGTCTAGGCTCTGATTGAGCTTCCATTGTGACATTCGACTAAGGAGCCCGGCAAGCCACTGCATGAGTGAAAATCAAGAGGAATGGTCAAAAATTTAATTTAACAAATGCCCCACTAGTCTCTACTATACGCACTTTATATAAAGCACTTTAGCGTGAGGAAGAGATGTTCGATAAATCTGAAAAATTAGAGAACTTTGACCCTGAATTATTTGCAGCGATCAAGGGTGAGGAGTTGCGACAAGAACAGCATATTGAACTCATTGCCTCTGAAAATTATACAAGCCCTCATGTCATGGCGCTGCAGGGCAGTGTGCTAACCAATAAGTATGCTGAGGGTTATCCCGGCAAGCGTTATTATGGTGGTTGTGAGCATGTGGATGTGGTTGAGCAGCTTGCTATTGATCGCGCCAAAGTACTATTTGGTGCTGATTATGCGAATGTTCAGCCCCATTCTGGATCCCAAGCCAATGCGGCTGTTTATATGGCGTTGCTTAATCCAGGTGACACCTTTTTAGGCTTGAGTCTGGATCATGGTGGGCATTTGACCCATGGCGCAAAACCGAATTTCTCTGGCAAGATCTATCATGCGATCCAGTATGGCCTTGATTCTAAGACCGGTGAAATTGACTACGCTCAGGTCGAAAGGCTAGCAAAGGAACATAATCCAAAAATGATCGTTGCCGGATTTTCAGCCTACTCAATGATTTGGGATTGGGCTCGTTTCCGTGAAATAGCAGACAGTGTCGATGCTTATCTCTTTGTTGATATGGCTCACGTAGCAGGCTTGATTGCCGTGGATGAATATCCGAGTCCGCTTCCCCATGCCCATGTTGTGACAACCACAACGCATAAAACCTTGAGAGGGCCACGGGGAGGGCTGATATTGACCAAGGGTCAGCCAGATCTTGATAAAAAGTTGAACTCTCTGATTTTTCCAGGGACTCAAGGTGGGCCATTAATGCATGTTATCGCTGCTAAAGCCGTGGCCTTCAAAGAAGCTCTTCAACCTGAATTCAAGACTTATCAACAGCAAGTTGTTAAGAATGCTAAAGCAATGGCAAGTGCTTTTATTGACCTTGGCTATAACGTCGTTTCTGGTGGGACAGAAAACCATTTATTTCTTCTGGATTTGATTGATAAAGGCATTACGGGCAAGGCGGCTGATCTCGCTTTGGGTAAAGCTTTTATTACGGTCAATAAGAACGCTGTACCCAATGACCCCAAATCACCCTTTGTAACGAGCGGTTTACGAATTGGTTCTCCAGCAATAACGACCCGTGGTTTCAAAGAAGAAGAGGCGAAATTGTTAGTTTCATGGGTATGCGAAGTTCTGGATGATTTGGAGAATGAAGCCGTCATTTCTGAAGTCCGCGAGAAAGTAAAAACACTCTGTGCAAAATTTCCGGTCTATTCATAGAAAGTGAAGTGTAGAATATGGCCTAGCAAATAGAAGGTTTGACAATAAATGGCAATTAGCGTTTTTGATCTTTTTAAGATTGGTATTGGCCCGTCGAGCTCGCATACAGTGGGACCCATGCGTGCAGCCGTAACATTTGTGAAAGGATTAGATACTTCAAGATATTTAGATAAGACAGCGAGAATTAAGTGTGAACTCTTTGGCTCCCTAGGAGCAACAGGAAAAGGCCACGGTTCTCCTAAGGCAATTATTCTTGGACTGGAGGGCGAAGCACCAGAGACAGTTAAAATTGAGAGTATTTCTGCGAGAGTTGAAGAGGTCATCTCTTCTAAACAGATCTCTATTTTGGGAAAACATCCCATTGTCTTCAATCAAAAATCGGACCTTGTTCTGCACCGTAGGAAAACCCTCCCTTTTCATTCAAATGGCATGAAGTTCAATGCCTTTGATTCAGAAGGGAATCATCTTGTAGAAAAAATATATTACTCAGTTGGTGGTGGTTTTGTTGTTGATGAGCAGGCTGCTGGAGGTGATCGAATTGTCGAAGATACAAGTTCTTTACCCTATGCCTTCACAACAGGTGACAAGCTTTTGAAGCTGGCGGAGGAAACGGGTTTTTCCATTAGTAAATTAATGTTAGAAAATGAAAAAACTTGGTTACGCGAAGAAAAAATTCGCAAAGATCTACTCAATATTTGGCAAGTTATGAATGCTTGCATTGAGAGGGGCTTCATGACGGAAGGTATTTTGCCGGGTGGTTTGAAGATCAAACGTCGATCACCACAACTACATCGTCAGTTAACAAATCAAAATAGTTCTCTCAATCAAGATCCGTTAATTGTTATGGATTGGGTTGGCTTATATGCACTTGCAGTCAACGAAGAAAATGCCGCAGGTGGACGGGTCGTGACTGCACCAACCAATGGAGCTGCCGGTATCATACCGGCAGTGCTTCGATACTTGATAAGCTTTGGTCAGTCACTAAATGATGATGGTGTCGTTCGCTTTTTGTTGACCGCCGCCGCGATTGGCATTTTGTACAAAGAAAATGCTTCCATTAGCGGGGCAGAAGTAGGTTGTCAGGGTGAGGTAGGGTCCGCATGTTCCATGGCGGCTGGCGCCCTTGCTGAAGCATTGGGCGGTACACCAGAACAGGTCGAAAATGCAGCCGAAATTGCAATGGAGCATAATCTTGGCTTAACCTGTGATCCTATTGGTGGCTTAGTCCAAATTCCTTGTATAGAACGGAATGCGATGGCAGCGGTCAAATCTATTAATGCAGCAAGAATGGCTTTGAGAGGAGATGGGAAGCATTTTGTCTCCCTTGATAAAGTCATCAAGACGATGAGAATTACAGGCCGCGATATGCAGGCAAAATATAAGGAAACTTCTCGGGGTGGATTAGCCATTGATGTATATGAAGTACCGGTCAATATCATTGAGTGTTAAGCCGATTTTTTCATTAGCAAGATTCCTTCTTCTTCCTTTTATCTTCTGGGCATCAACGCTTTGCGCTGACCAATTTTTGTTCCAAAAGACTGAGTTCAATGTCAATTTTGATATAACCCACAATATTATCGCTGGAGACTTCCTGAATCGACCTGGTAAGGAATTATTAATTTTGGGTGTTAATGCATCTGCTGAAAAAATCATGACAATATATGGTTTTGAAAAAAAATCTGAGACCTATGTATTGCTAATTGAAAAAACTATCCCAAAGGATATTGTTGTTTTTGATACGATTTCCGATGCAGAGGGCAGGAGGCTAGTACTTCTTCTTAGTGCAAAAATCCTGTTTGTTCTTGATTTTAATAAGGAAGACTTTCAAATCATTGGCCCGGTCGAATCAATTTATCTTAATAAACGACCGCAATTCGTTGCTCGAAAATCACTTGTGCAGGATCTCAATGGCGATGGTTTAGACGATATTGCGATATCAGGATTTTCAGACTTGAGAATATTTTTGCAGCAAGTTGACGGACATTTCTTGAGAAACGATTTAGTGATAGAACCCATCGTCGATATGGGGAGTGAACAGATTGCCTTTGCTGAAACACCATTTTTCAATGTAGATGCTAACAATGATGATTTGGCTGATATTGTTGTTGTGCGAGATGGTCATTTAGCGGTTTTTGAACAGAGTCAGAATCGGGTTTTTTTGAACAGTTCCGTCTCGGTGACATTACCTATTCCTGCTAGCCGCATGCCCTGGTGGTATTTGCGAGATCCAAATGGAGAAACCGCAGATCAAAGCGAGTTGCAGCATAAGAAAGTAGAGTCTGTAATGGATATCAATGGCGACGATGTCATAGATTTACTAATCATGAATACTCAGAGCAGCGGGTTGCTGGATAGGGATAATCGGTATGAGGTCTACTATGGTCGAATGCTGTTAAATAACTTGACCTTTGAAACGTCCTTGGCCACTGACATTAGCTCAAAGGGGACGCTTACGGCACCTATCCTTGAGGATGTTAATTTTGACGGTCGTAAAGAATTTTTTGTGATGTCCTTTGATATTGGTTTGGCCCAAATAATCGGCGCCATGATTTCTGGAAAAATTAAGCAAGATGTTTTTGTATTTTCGTTAGATGATAATGATCTATACGGAAAGCAACCGAACTTTTACAAGTCTGTCGGTTTAAGCTTTAGCTTATCTTCAGGCAGTATAGGTCAGGCAGTTACACTATTGGTAGATATTGATGGTGACAAACTTAAAGATTTAATTTTGTCTCAGGGTGATCAAAAGTTGGCGATCTATTCTGGTGAGGCCACAAAACGACAATTTAAGCAGAAGAAGTTGCAGTACAAGATTAAATTGCCAATAGATGGTGAAATGGTCGTTGCAACTCATCTAAGTAGTCTCCTTCGACAGGACATTATCATTCGTTATGGCCGACAGGATGAGGCAAGCTTAAGGCGGAAAGTGGTTATTCTCTCCTCCGGTGAAAGAAAAAGCACTTAGAAACTAACGTTTCTCAACAACATTTTTGAATCACTCCCCACTTTGACCGCATCAAAATAGGCAGCAGATCTTGGCATGATATGTGAAAAATAAAACTGACAAGTTGTCATTTTGGATGAATGGAACTCAGAATCGTCGTTCATTTTCTCAATTGAGACCAGTGCGGCTTTGAGAAATAACCACCCTACAACACAAGTGCCTGTACCCATGAGAAAATTATAAGCTGCGATACCAGTCAATTCTGGTTCATCTTTGTTGTTTAATACAAAATCCGTTAGCGTCTCCAACTGGTCTATGATTACACTGAGTGTCGATTTGATATTACCCAACAAGTTTTCATCATTCAAACTTTTACGCATTTCGGATATGAGCGCGATAAGTTCGCTTCCACCATTTCGTAGCACTTTTCGACCCATAAAGTCATTAGCCTGAATGCCGGTTGTTCCTTCGTAAATGGTTGTGATTCTTGCATCCCGCATAAATTGTGCAGCGCCGGTTTCTTCAATAAATCCCATGCCTCCATGAACCTGAATGCCTAGGGAAGTCACTTCTTGCGACATTTCTGTTGACCATGCTTTCGCAATCGGCGTTAGGAGTTCTCCTCTACTCATTGCCGCATCGTTGCCATCATGTCCGAGATCAAAGTTCACGGAAGTATAATAACAAAGTGCTCGTGACCCCTCTGTTAAGGATCGCATGACCATCAACATTCGTTTCACATCCGGGTGATTGATGATGGGTCCAGCTTCTTTTTGTCCCTGTATGCTTCCCTGGATTCGATCTCGCGCATAGGCAACAGCTTGTTGATAGGCGCGCTCAGACAATGCAACACCTTGAACACCCACGTTTAGTCGTGCGTGATTCATCATCGTGAACATATAGGATAAGCCCATATTTTCTTCTCCAACAAGATAGCCGATGGCGCCATCACTGTTGTCACCGTAGCTCATAATGCAGGTTGGACTGCCGTGAATACCCATTTTATGCTCAACAGAAAGGGCATATACATCATTCTGATCACCCAGTGTTCCGTCTTCGTTCACCAGAAATTTGGGGACAACGAATAGTGAGATGCCTCTGACGCCTTCCGGCGCATCTTTTATTCTGGCCAGAACAAGGTGAATGATATTGTCAGTCATCTGATGATCACCCCAGGTAATAAAAATTTTCGTTCCTGTGATGAGGTAATGATCTTTCGCTGACACTGCTTGGGTTTTGATGACGCCAAGGTCTGAACCCGCTTGCGGCTCGGTTAAATTCATTGTACCTGTCCACTCTCCCATCACCATTTTTTCAAGGTAAATGTTTCTGAGTTCTTCGCTGGCATGGGATTGTAAGGCTTCTATTGCGCCTTGACCCAGTAGTGGACAGAGACCGAAACTGATATTGGCAGAAGACCACATTTCCATGGCAGCGATTCCAACGGTTTCGGGTAATCCCATGCCTCCATACTCAGGATTACAGGCCAAAGATGTCCAGCCACCCGCTGTAAATTGTTGATAGGCTTCAGAAAAACCGCTGGGCTCTCGCACTTGCTGCTCTACTATTTTTGTGCCGATAAGGTCGCCGACTGTATTGAGTGGTGCAAGAACACCGCTGGCAAATTTCCCTGCTTCTTCCAAAATGGATTCGACTAACTCGCTGTTACATTCCTCAAACTTTTTTAGTTTGTAGACAGCGCCTACGTCGCTTACGGAATTTAATACGAAGTACATTTCTTTTAAAGGGGCGTAATAATTTGCCATGTCAATCTTCTGATTTCTTATTGGAGTAATACCGAATTAAACACTATTTTTGTTCAGTATTCGATTCTCTTGTTTTGGAGATTCGTAGCGCCAAATGGGCGTCCAAAAACACCCATAACAAAAGAGAATGATTGAGATTAGCATTGCAGGCAGGAGAGCGTTTAATGTACCAAATATTTCTATGATGTTTCCCAGTATCAATGCGCCTATGGGGGCACTTCCGATAAGCCCGAGACTGTATACAGATAAGATCCGTCCTCGATATTCTGGTTCCGCTGACTCTTGTACAATGGTTCGCGACAGTGTTGTAGTAAATCCCATATTCATTCCCCACGCAAACATAGCAAGCATAAACAACCACCAATCAGGTTCTATCCACAGAAGGTACAAAATGGCGACCCTGCTGACTTGCATGCATAAGTACCACTTCCCAGGTGAAGTGATGGGCATGATTTTAAAAAGTGTCAGGTTGGTCACTGTGGCGCCTAGAAAGAATATGATTAATACCGTCGCAAGTTGCATTGCCTCACCTTCATAAATTCGGTGGACAATAAAAGGCACGACCGTAAAGAATGCACCGGCATTAAATACACTGGATAAGAAATTTATCAAAAAGAGATGGGATACATCACGGTTTCTGTAAGTGGCTCTGAAACCTGAGATCAATTGAGCGATAGCAGATTCAGATTTCCTCTGCATCGGGGGAGATTTATTCAATCTTAAGAGCAGGCATGCTCCAATAAGAATACATGCGGATTGAACCACTAATATGAGTGGTAAACCGATGTTCTGCATTTGCCCCGCAAAACCTAGAGATAACATTTGAACGAGAAAGGTGACTGCGGTGGACGCTGTCACTGCCTTTTGGAGATCCCGTCCTGCAATACTGTTAAGAATTGCCTGATGAGCCGGACTGCTAAAAGAAGTTGCCGTAGAAATAGTTAGTCCATAGAACAGAATTGCCGCAATAGATAGTCCAAATATTTGATTCCAGGCCAGGAATAAAAGTGGGAATATCCATGCAATAAAATGAACGCGAACGAGCAATGTTCGAGGGTCACTTTGATCAGCTAGTGTGCCGCCCCAGAGCATGAGGAAAAGACCGGGAATAGCTATTGTAGCTTGAATGATGCCGACCTCATCCCCGGGTAGGACGAGGATACCCACTAAAATCCAGCTAATGATGAGTTGCTGCATTAAAAACCCAGCACTGGAAAAAGTAACGGATCCGAGATAGGCATTAAATTTTTGATTGGACCAGATTGATTGATTCTTTTTTCTGGTGTGTTCTTTTACTGACGGGGGTAATGACATGGCGGTAGTATACCTATTGAGATAGGCTAGTGGCCAACTAGTGATTTATTGGAGGTGATGTGAGTCTTGATCTTGTGAGAGAAAGCGTAGCTAAGCTACTGAAAGAAAAAGGAGAGACTGTCGCCGTTGCAGAATCATCCACGGGGGGCTTAATTTCTGCTAATTTACTCGCAGTACCCGGCGCCTCGGCTTATTATTCTGGTGGCGCTGTAATTTACACAAGGGAATCAAGGAAAATATTTCTCAATCTCCCTATGGAAAAACTAAGTGGCCTAAAACCATTAACCGAACAAATAGCAATGGTTTTTGCAGAGACTATTCGAGATGACTTGAAAGCAACATGGGGAATTGCAGAGCTTGGCGTCGCGGGGCCAGGTACCACTCCCTATAGTAAGGAAGTGGGGATTTCTGTAATTGCGATAGCAGGGCCTGTTTCAGATAGTACAACCGTCACAACGGGCGGAGATAATAGCGAAGAAAATATGCATGAATTTGTAAGAGGCACCTTTGCACTATTTGAAAGTATCCTGCGCCGATAGGCGGTATTTTCAGCTAAAGCTTGCTTGTCTCAATGGGCTGCAATATCCTTGAAAAAGACGATGACTTTGGTGAATCCCTGTGGCCGATGGTGAACGTTTAGATATTCATAATTCCAAAATTCCACTCGTGTGTCAATCCTGTGAGGCTCGACATCGGGGTGTATGTGGCGTACTGAATACTGAACAGTTAATCTTTCTGAGCGAAAGAACAAGTAAAATTGACTATAAGAATAAAGATGAAATGATCTCTTATAATCAAGACAATTCCCACTATGGCAATATCTTAAGTGGCGTCGTAAAACTGACAAAGCTAATGGTGGATGGACGACAACAAATTGTCGGATTACAGTTTGCGCCCGACTTTCTTGGAAGGCCCTTCAAGGCAAAAAGTACCCTGTTTGCGGAAGCAGCGACGGATGTTCGAATATGTTCGTTTCCGAGATCGGTGCTTGAGCATTTGATTAAAGAGTCCCCTGCACTTGAACACAGACTTCATGAGCAGACTCTGGATGAGCTAGATGAAGCGAGGGATTGGCTTTTGGCATTGGGTCGTAAAGATGCCTATGAAAAAGTGGCCAGTTTTCTGTTACTGATAGCCTCCAATCTTGACCCTGAGCATTCTGGACCTAGTAATAATTATTCATTCAAATTACCCCTGAAACGTTTTGATATTGCAGATTTTCTGGGTATACGGACCGAAACCGTCAGTCGGCAGATACACAAGTTAAAAAAATCGGGGATTATTGATTTAGCGTCCAATCAGGAAATCGTTATTTTAAATACCTCAGCGCTTCAAGAGGCTAGTGCGTCTTAAATAACAAGTCGGGCAGTACACCCGCCGCCACCACTTGTCGTCTCGAGCGATACTTTCCAAGCATTGGCATCACAAATTTGTTTGACAATGGCTAGCCCAAGTCCGCTACCTCCGGTTGTAGGCCCGCGAGATCCTTCGAGCCTGAAGAATGGTTGGAAAACCAGGTTCAGTTTTTCAGTCGGTATGCCCCGGCCGTGATCCCTAATTAGGATTTCCGCGTGATCTTCTACAGAATTTAGGCTGATGTTAATTTGTTCATCGCCTCCATACTTAATGGCATTTTCGGTCAAATTCGTCAGTACACGTTTAAAACTACTTTCAGGGAGAGACCAGTCCAATGAATTGGGTAGATTTAGCGTGAAGATATTCCCGTCGCTGTCTTGGCGCAGGGTGACCTCTTTAATTATTTGCACCAAATCACAGGAAGTGTGAGGATCTTGTCGGCTTATACCTCGGGCAATTATCATCGTGTCTCGAAGCAAATGCTCCATGTCTGTTAAATTGGCATAGAAATCTTGGCTTAGTTCACTGTCTCTAATTTCAGGGATCATTTCTAATAGGAGATGCATGCGAGTAATGGGTGTGCGTAAATCATGTGAAATTCCCGCCAGCAATACAGTTCGGTTTTCTAACAAATGATGTACTTCTAAAGACATCTCATTAAATTTACGAGCTACCTCTCCTATCTCTTCAAAACCAGTTTCATTTATTTGGGCGAGGTCTTCCTGACCGACAGACCTAAGCGCCAGTGAGAGATTTCGGAGCGGTCTAGTTAAAGTGAGCGCAATTAGAAGAGCGGATATGATCGCAAGGAATAGTAAGGTTGCAATGATGCTAGTGAGCGCTTTAAAAGGGCTAGCGTCAACTCGACTTTGATGGAATCCCAGTACGTGAGTATGCCCCTCAATCGTTAATTCTATCCAATACCAGTCTGGTGTTTTAGTGTTCTTAGCAAGAATAAACTGCGAATCTAACCTACGATCCAAAGCCTCAGATAAGAAATATATGTATGGTGGTTTGGCGTTTATTTTAACTAAATTTTGCGACTTATCACTATATTTGAGTTGATGATTCTCAAGTAGTTCTCTTGCAAGTTCTGGCCTTGCATCTGGCGGTAGTTCAGCCCAAGTCTGTGCATAAAGAACCACGAGTGCGGCTAAATCGTCAGCAGAGCGGTTCGCAATGGGGTACAAAACAAAATAAATGATCGCGATAAGCGAAACCATAGTGAGTAGTAGAGATGAAGCAACTAACATCAATGCTGTTCTAAAAAAAACTGTATTCGGTATTTTTATCATAAACCTTAAATCGTGTTATCGCTGATTGTGAAGCGATATCCTTTTCCCCATACAGTTCGAATGTATGTGGGTGATGAAGTGTCAGACTCTACTTTGGCTCTAAGCCGGGTAATCCTGACATCGATGCTTCTGTCGAACTGATCATGGGTATGATCAGAGAGATAATCCATTATTTGATCTCTACTGAGAACATGATTGGGGTGTGCGAGAAATATCTCGAGCAGGCTCGTCTCTCCACTTGTCAGTTCGACTTCATTTCCATTTTTGTAAAGCAATTTTGAATTATGATTAAACTGAAAATCCCCAAAGTCTGTGTTGTGTAAAGGACTTTTGTTTTTTATCGATGCTTTACTTGTCAGTTCGGAGCGACGTAAAACAGCGCGAATTCGGGCGAGTAACTCCCGAGGATTGAAGGGTTTAGATAAATAGTCGTCAGCTCCAATTTCCAGCCCGATAATTCTATCGAGTTCTTCACCACTTGCTGTGAGCATGATGACCGGTACCTGATTGGATACCCTAAGCCTTCTGGCAATTGAGAGACCGTCTTCGCCTGGAAGCATCAGATCTAGAATAATGAAGTCTGCTTCTTTTTCCTTCAACCACGCATCAAGTGCAATAGCGTCCTCAACCATTTCTGTATCGAATCCATTTTCATCCAGATACTTTTTTAGTAAGTCACGCAAGCCCGGATCATCGTCAACCACGGGTATTTTTTTGAGCATTTGGACATCCTTGATTGTCTTAGACCTCATGTCTGAATATTTAATCCCTGTAACACTTTGAAACACTTTTCGCTCATGTAGAAATAATTATGAAACAGCTGCTGAGCATAATCCACTCTGTTCTCTAGTCAGGCTGAAAGCATGATCAGAAATTCGCTAAATTTTATCAAGGAAATATGGCAAATGAACAGAATCTTATTCTCCATAGCATTGGTTTTTCTGAGCCTATCCCCAAATCTTGGCTTTGCAGTAGATTACTCGAAATTAACGATAGATGAGCTGGCTCAGCTGCGCTAGAAATTACGAAATATGAACGCTGATGAGAGAGGGAATTTTCAAGCAGAGATGCGTAATCGTACGGGCTCTATGAGTAGTGAAGAGCGAGAAGCCCTAAAGAATTATCGTGGAGAAGGCGCTGGCGACAGGAAGTATGGTAGTGGATATGAATCTCGTGATGGTGGCTCTAGTTCCTCCGATCCTTTGTAAAGAATCTGAATAATCAGGGTTTTGTAATATGTGCTGAAGCATCTGAATCAAGCCAGGTTCGATGAGATTATTGCTGGCGAGATTGAAAAAGGGTAGAGGTAGCTGTGTTGGCGATGTACGTTAATGAAGTGTCTGTTAATCGAAAATTTAGTTAATTGTAGGTAAATCAAAATGAAATACTTTAGATTTTCAAGTCTAATGGTCTTGATGCTGATCTCTTTTTTTGTAGAGGCGAAGGAGACGCTTTCTGAGACTGCCGAGCTCGGTAAAGCACAATTCAATGTCTGTTTGGCTTGTCACAGCCAGGCCTTGAATCCAGCGAAAGCACCGCCTATGTTTGGTATACAAAATCGCTACAAACGACAACATGGTAGTCAGGCAGCTTTTGTTTCCGCCATTGGGAGCTTTGTAGAAAGCCCCACTCTGGAAGCAGCACTGATGAAACGGCCGGTTAGGAAGTTAGGATTAATGCCTGCATTTCCTCTCGGTGATGAGGTACTTAACAATATAGCGACCTATCTCTATGAAACCACATTTGATCCACCTTGTGATCATTGGAGACAAGCCCTTAAGTCCCCAGGAAAGGATGGGCATCGTCGACAAGTTCAAGGAAATTATGATAAGTTTTGTAAATGAAAAACCTACTAAAAAGAAGATTTATCCTCCCCGTAGTATTTTTATTGGCAATAGCCTTGGTCATGCTCAAGATGACTACGGTATCTGTTTTAGATCATACTGGATCTGAATTTCCCCTTAAGTCTGTTGAGTATATCACTGCGAAAAATATACCTTTCCGGACACGTGCCACGGCCTATGGCAATGTAGAACCAAGCGTGTTGTTGAAAGCGAAAACAGAAGTTAGCGGAAAAATAAGCTTTATCCACCCTGAGTTAAAAAAAGGAGCGAGTCTGCTTAAAGGGACTTTGGTATTACGTATTGAACCAACCACCTTTGAGTTTTCTCTTGATCAAAGTAAAGCAGGTTTGAGTGGAAGTCGTTCTGCTCTCGATCAACTCGAGGTTGAAGAATCCAGCATGCGTCGGACTCTAAATCTTGCTGAGAAAAATCTTCAAACTGGTGAGAAAGAATTAGCACGAATACAAAGCGTTTGGGAAAAACGCCTTGTTTCCCGCAGCGCTGTTGACAGTGAAGAGCAAAAAGTTCTGCAGTTACGTCAACAAGTTGAAGATCTAAAAGGTAAACTTGGGAGTTTCAATAGTCGAAAATCTGTTATCCGATCGCAAATTACACAATCAAAAACCCAGCTTGCCCAAAGCCAAGACACACTTGGGCGAACTGAAATCAGACTCCCCTTTGACGCCCGCATTGGTGATGTGGCAGTGGAGGCTGGTGAGTATGTTACAACGGGTGGAATGCTTTTTGAAGCCCTCGGTACTGATGCTGTTGAGATAGATGCGCAATTGCCTATTGGCCAGTTTTATCCATTGCTCATCGGTCTTGGGAAGCAGGCGCTGACCTTACGAAAATTTGAAGATTTCCAGGCCGAATTCCCAAACATAAACCTAGAGGCGCGAGTGAGGCTCGTAGGGAATAACGAAAGTATTGCTCGTTGGGACGGAGAATTATTGCGTATTGGTGAGTCTGTCGATCCGAGCAGGGATACGATTGGATTGGTTGTTTCTGTCAACAAACCCTATGAAGGTGTTGTTCTTGGTCGAAAACCGCCCCTGTTAAAAGGAATGTATGCTTCGGTTGAATTTATTACACCGCCCCTTGATCTATTGGTGATACCAAGAAAAGCGATTCATGAAGGCCGTGTCTATATTGTGGGAGAGAATAATCGACTTAGCATTCGATCGGTAGACATTCTGCACAGACAGGGTGAGTTGGTGGTCCTTAATGGTGAAAATGGTATTAAAGAAGGTGAGAAAGTCATTATCACTGACCTCCTACCCGTTTTGGAGGGACTACCCCTAAAGCCAATGCTAGCAGTAGAATATCAAAGAGTACTTGCGGAAAAAGCTTTGGGTAATGGCGTTTCGCGATGACAAAAAAATTGAATAAAGGGAATTCACTTATAGGATATTTCGTTGATCATCCTACTATCAGCAATATCTTAATGATGGCAATAATCGCTATCGGCCTTTATTCATTGGGCGGGCTTAATAAAGATTCATTTCCATTGTTGAAGCCAAGCAAAGTGCAAGTGCAGGTAATCTATCCGGGCGCTAGCCCATCAGATGTTGAAGAAGGCATATGTAATCCCCTTGAAGATGCTACAGACGGCATCAGTTTCTTACACGAGCAAGTATGTGATGCTCAGGACAATATGGCGATTTTCACTCTAGAAATGCAAGAAGAAGGGGATATCCGCGAATTCACCGATGATGTAAATACAGAAATAGAAGCCATACAAAATTTCCCAGAAAATATTGAAGCACCTGTTATCAGACAACTGGGACGCACCAATCCTGTCGCCAATATCGCCATTACTTCAGACCTTTTAACCTTGACTGAGCTGAAAGCTTTGGCTGAATATTATCGGGATCGATTGGTTGCGATGCCAGAGATTCCAATTGTTAGTTTGAGTGGGTTTTCTGATCACCAGCTTCAAGTATTGATTGATCCAAATATCCAGAAAAAATACAGTCTTGGTGTTCAGGATGTTGCCAGATTGATAGAGGCACAATCGATTTATTTACCCTCAGGTGTATTGGAAGCCTCGGAGTCTAATTATCAGATTCAATTCGATAACGTTAGAAAAACTGCAGATGAGTTAGCAGACCTTGTCATTTTGAGCACGGTTGATGGTGGAGAAATAAGATTAGGTGATATTGCTACTGTCATCGATAGATTTGAAAAGCCTGAAGCGCGTATCGAACTAAATGGTAAGCCCGCTGCGCTACTAAGAATTAGTAAAAATGTAAAAGATGATTCCATAAAAGTTTCGGATGCACTCATAGACTTTGTCGACAATGAGAACCGTATCTTACCCAAGGGGACAAGGCTGACGCTGGTTAATGATACTTCCACTTCCATAAGAGACAGATTGCAGTTGCTACTCAAAAATGGCTGGCAAGGTCTCATTTTGGCATCGATGGCATTGTTGTTATTTTTCTCATGGCGGTACACGTTTTGGATAGCTTTGGGTTTGCCAATATCCTTTTTGGGCGGCCTTACTTTTATGGTGGTTTTTGGAATTAGTATCAATATGATATCAATGGTGGCCTTGTTAATGGCAATTGGTATCCTGATGGACGATGCGATCGTTTTGTCAGAAAGCATTGATCAAGAATTTCGAAAAGGAAAATCACCGAGAGATGCTGCGATCGACGGTACTAAAAAAGTGTTTCGGGGTGTCTTTGCTTCTTACCTGACTTCAGCCTTTCTATTTGGCAGCCTGCTTATGATGAAAGGTGATCTTGGACAGATATTAGGCGTGTTACCCGTAGTTTTACTTTCAGTACTCACCATTAGTCTTATCGAAGCGTTTCTGGTTCTGCCTCATCACCTGATGCACTCCCTCGAACATACAAAACGCAACACTCCACCTGAGTGGAGGCAGAAGTTTGAAAGGCAGTTTGACCGGCTGAGACAAAAAGTTACTCGGACAGCGG
The DNA here is from genome assembly GCA_016763855.1 of Pseudomonadales bacterium. Taxonomy (GTDB): domain Bacteria; phylum Pseudomonadota; class Gammaproteobacteria; order Pseudomonadales; family Azotimanducaceae; genus JAHRVQ01. Next base: position 4,663 of record JAESSY010000022.1, on the reverse strand, counting down.
CTTTTGCAATTGAATACCGATACTTAACGGTAGGTATAGCCCTTGCTATGTTTGTATTCTCAGTTGGTTTAATTACAACTGGCATCGTGAAATTTAAGTCATTTCCGGATATGGAAGGAAATAATTTTGAAGCAAGAATACTTTTGCCTCAAGGAACGCCTTTGAGGGAAACTGAGCGCGTTGTGGCGGTTCTCCTAAAGGCCTTGGAAGAAAGCAATGTGTCTTTTAGCAAAAATGAATCCGAAGCCCTGGTTAAAAATGTACAGTTGTCCTATGGCGTGCACGGTGATGTGCCTGAAAATGGCCCGCATCTAGCTACGATAAGTATTGACCTGCTCAATACTGAGTTAAGAAACACGAGTATCAGCGAGATCATCGCATTGTGGAAAGAGAAAGCAGGAGATCTCCCTTCGGTGCTTAATATCCAATATAAAGAACGTCAGGTTGGAGCGGCTGGACGTGCGATCCATATTCGATTGTCTGGCTCGGATTTGGATAAGCTTTCCCTTGCATCCTGGGAAGTTCAAAATTGGCTTCGTGCTTATGATGGCGTCAATAATTTATTAGATGATTTACGTCCAGGCAAACCGATATTTCGGGTCCACTTAAAGCCGGGTGCCTTGAGTAGCGGCGTTGACTCTAGATTGGTTGCGACACAATTGCGGGCTGCCTATTCTGAGGTCAAGGTTGATGAAATATACAATGGTAGAGAAGCTTATGAAATTATTGTAAAAATCCAGAATCGAGAGTCTCAGGAAATGAATAATTTCGATGATTTTACAGTCTACTCACACAGCGGTAATGCTATTCCTCTACGTAGCGTTGCGATAATTACAGAAGATCGAGAGTTTTCTCGCATCGGCCATATCAACCACATACGTACAGTGAATATATACGGAGATGTTAATGCAAAAATCGCTAATACGTCTGAAGTCATCAATAGCTTAAAGAGAAAATTTTTAAATACTTTACAGAATCGTTACCCCGACATCACTTTTCATCTTAAGGGTGAGGTTGAAAATGGATCAGAAACAAGAATTTCCATTTTATCGGGATTTGTCTTGGGTGCCTTCGGGGTTTTTCTTCTGCTGAGTCTCCAATTTCAAAATTACCGCGAACCATTGATCGTCATGATGAATATACCATTTGCTTTGACGGGAGCGATATGGGGACACCTCATAATGGGACTCGATTTTACATTACCAAGCATGATTGGTTTTGTATCTTTAGCTGGCATTGTGGTAAATGACTCAATCTTATTGGTTGAGTTTGTGAAAATCCGAACTGCCGAAGGTATGAAGCTACATGATGCGGCCGTTCAATCTGTTTCGGATCGGTTTAGGGCAATTTTTTTGACTTCGGCAACAACGATTGCTGGTATGACACCCCTACTTTTTGAAAGTAGTACTCAAGCACTCATTCTCGTGCCATTGGTCACCAGTATTGTCTTTGGTATGGTGACATCTACGCTTTTGATCATGCTCGTTTTACCTTCCATGTATGCAATCATGGAAGATATAGGCTTTATTGAATTGAGCCCTAGCACGGATGCAATATAGCGGCATTGATCGCGCTTTCTAAGATTCTCATCTTGATACTTGGATTTGATGTCATCCCACAACAATTTTCCGAGGGGAGATCCACCCAAGTGAAAATGATGAGTTATAATTAACGAGAACCCTTGCGCCCAAGCCCCCCTGCTCTAAGGCTCCCTCAAACAAAACAAGGAAATCCACAAGCAATATGGAAGAAGAATCACCACAAATCAGGGTAAAGACAGGTATGTTTGATTCTCTGCACTTAAGTGGCTTTCGGTTTCTTTGGTTTTCAGGGCTTTGTGCAACCTTTGCCATGCAAATGCAGATGGTGGGTCGGGGATGGTTAGTTTATGACATGACTAATTCTCCGCTCGCTCTGACCTGGGTGATGTTAGCTTTTCTACTGCCATCAGTTGTATTTTCTCTGGTTGGCGGCGTCATGGCAGACCGTTTTCAAAAGAAATCCATAATGGTTTATTCGCAAATTACCAATGGATTAGCGACGAGTTTATTGGCCTACATCATCTATACAGACCAGATAGCATTCTGGCACTTCATTGTTTTTGGTCTTTTTAACGGCACCGTTTTTTCACTCAGCATGCCAGCACGTAGTGCTTTGGTTCCAGAGGTTGTAGGTCGTGATCGGCTTGTGAACGCGATGGCCTTGCAGAGTGCGACTTTTAATTTATCAAGAATTCTGGGGCCTGCAATAGCCGGGATCTTAATCGCACTCTTTGCCGGGGGTGACACTCTATCCAACAAAGGTGTTGGTATTGTGTTTTTTATTATTGCGATTTTGTATTTGATTTCGGCATTCACAATTTATCTATTGCCCTTCGTAAGGGAAACCCTTGACCGAAAACAAGCGTCTGCCTTTGACGATATTAAAGATGGTATTAATTACATAAAGTCGGAAAAATTGATATTGGGATTATTGATCATGGGCTTTCTTCCCTTTAGTTTTGGATTCTCAGCATCATTTTTGTTGCCAGCTTTTAATCAGGACGTTATTCACGGAGGACCTGACGATCTCGGTTTATTGATGACTAGTATGGGGGCAGGTGCACTCTTAGGTTCTCTTTTGTTAGCAAGAATGGGTGACTTCAGCGGAAAGGGGCCAGTCATGTATTATGCTGCCTATTTTTGGGCAGTGACCCTCGCGGGTTTTGCGTTGACGGAATCATTATTCACGGCGATGGTGATGGGAGGTCTAACGGGTTTTTTCAGTGCCATTTTCGGCGCTTTGAATATGAGTATTGTGCAGTTGGCCATTGACCCGGTTTATCGTGGTCGCGTCATGAGCATGGTGATGATGTCATTTGGGCTGATGCCACTCGGTGTCATGCCGATCAGTGTGATAGCGGAGTTTGTCGGCATCCACTCTGCACTTATGTTTGCTGCAGTTTTATTAGTGCTGTCTATGTGGGTGCTTGGATATTTTTTTCCTGATTTACGTCGAATAGACAAAGGTCACGGAGAAAATATTCTTTTGTAGTGGCCTTTTACTGCCGTCTTTTTGTCCTTACAACAAGGTAAAATAAACTCGTCCCCTTTCGGCTATCTTTCGACTACCTACCAACTAATGTATAGTAAACTTTACATTTCAAAATGTAAGGTTTACTATACATTTCGCTCACTTATTAGCTTGAAGGTCTGGACATGACAATAAAATCGGAAACTACTCGCGTCGCTATCGTGTGCTGCTGGATTGGAGGTGCTCTACTTGCAGTCGGCTCGCTACTGCTGACGGCCGAAGAAGTACTTATAACTAACAGTGGAGCGAACCTCGGTCCTTTGGGAGCAAACTTCGTCGTTCTAGGAACAATCACCAGTGCATATGGGTTCTGGATATTACAACCACTCCTGGACGTAGCTGCCGGTGTCAAGATCGCTGGCTTGCTTGTGGCATTCGGCATTACCTGTCTGATTCTCTCGGTTTATAGTGAACCTTTCTTGGCGCGAGCCGTTGCGGCTGCCGCACTCATCTCAGGTATCCGCGGCATGAGTTACCACATAGGCGGCCTATTACCGCCGTTGCGCTATAAGGGATCGATGCCGCTTGGAGAGCTGGCAGCGTGGGTCTCGGGTGTAGCGAAAGTCATTATTGTTGCATACCTTTTCAGCAAGTCTTGGGCGCTTGGCACGATCGCCTCCACAGAATACGGTGCGATTTTGGGCTGGACGGTGCTAATGGTTGGTGGCGTACTGGTTGTCGAGAGCCTTATCCTTCGGTTCATGCGGAAAAGTGGAGAAGCTGAAACCCTAGAGGACGAGCGCGATGAGAATATAAGGGAAGTAGCATCTCGCGTGGCACATGTGCTTTTGATCGCAATGATAATGCTTCTTGTTGTCCAATTTGGTTTGGGGGGTGCTATAGACCGCGCTGGATCTGCAAATGCGGCGATCGGATTGTCCTCTCCGGTCGGAACTGCACACGTGCTTCTCGGCCTGCTGTTTGTCTCAGAGTGTGGCAGGAGAATTGCCGAGATTTGGCTCTATAGTCGAGCGCGGTATTGAGTAAGCCCCGAATCCTTAATCGCGTTCGTGAGTTAAGGCAACAAGTACCGGGAATGACGCAGGAGGCACTCGCGAAGCAGTGCGGCGTAACACGGCAAACAATAATCGCCTTAGAGAGGGGCACATACTCCCCATCGCTTGATTTGGCATTCAGCCTTGCGCACGCTTTTAATGTAACAATCGAAGACGTATTCGAGTGGAGCGTATTTTTGGGGTCGGAGTGAAGTGCCGGAATAAATAACAATATTCATTGTTAACTTTTCTCAGGTTCACCAATGAAATTTTCAAACTATTATCGAATTTATCTTCGTTGCAGAAGCCTTGTGCGGTGAATAATTTTTCTTTTAGGATTAGACAAAATTTCTTGCTAGCGTGTTTACTATTACTTCTGGGTGGCAGCATTTTTTATCTTTGTTCACGAGAATATTGGATACTTAATGCTGATCGCCTTTGCGATTCAAGGAATAATACAATTAGTTATTAAGGAGCCGTGGTACTTGGATGGAGAGTGCCCTTTAGCATAGTTAGTTCCTGTCCGGAAAGTACTACTTTTGGTTGAGATTTACAAAACAGAAAGTACAGGTTACGTGCAAAGTTTGACGGAAAGT
>JAESSY010000021.1 GCA_016763855.1 Pseudomonadales bacterium | reverse complement strand
TTCGGGGTTACCTTCATCGCTTGCTCTAGTTTGATTTAGGGGCGAGAAGTTAACTATATTTAGATGGGATTGAGTAGAATGTGCTTCTTTGATCGCTTACGTTATACGGGACACAAATCTTTCGTCAAATCCGCATTGAAAGCTGCCGAGGGGTTTCGCTATGCTCCGGCTTTTGTTGATGGAAAGGCAGTGTTAATGCGCGGCGTTAAGAATCGTATTATTTATGATATTGCTCACTAGATAGTTGGGAGCAGAAATTTCATCATGTAAGATTTCGATCTGTCTAAGCTAGTCCAGTACGTTAGGCTAACATTCCTTTAATCTTGCCAGAACAAAGTCCGCCCTCGATTCGGCGGAGTTTGGTGGAACTTCAATTAGATTAAATCCTAGATCTTCATATGCCGTAACTAACATAGAGTGGAATTCAGCGTACTCCTCAAAAGACTTCCCTCGAAGGTCGTCATTTACAAATACCTCTTTCCATCGGGGTAACAAGAAGACCTTAGCATTGAATGGGTATTTAACTGCAGCCTGTTGGAAGCTAGTAGGATCAACTCCAAATCGAATAGCGTAGGCGACAATATCGGGTATTCCTCGATCAAAGAAAACGGGTGTTCCAACCTTTTCTGATTCCTTGAATCCTTTGATGCATTCTTTTAGCATCATTTGACAAAATAGCAGAGGATCCTTCGAGGGCAACCCTAGTCCATCGATGGCTAATTGGCTGGTTAAGATCTTTCTTGTGGCTTCGTTCTTAGTACGAAAACCAAGGGAGCTTAAATGTTGAAGTAAAGTAGTTTTTCCGGTTCCTGATGTACCAGTAAGGATGAAACAATTTGATTTTATATCCATCGTCCACTCTTCTTTATTTTACCGCTGCCGAAGAAAAATCTGCCGCTAGTTATGTAACAATTTAGCCAGTAGAACTCCACCCTAAACCAACATGCAATATCTCTGAGCACCATCAGAAAATATGTCAGTTGCCTTCATGCCCAATCGAAAAGCAAGGGCAATCGAATCTGTATTTTCAGGTTCTATAAATGCTTCTATTTTGGAGGTGCCTGCCTCACGTCGCCAATCAATAGCTGTGTTAGCAGCCTCCGTCATTATTCCATTGCCCCAGTATTTAGGGTTCATGTGATAGGCAATTTCGGAACATGCTGTAAGAGAGTTGAAGCCGATATGCCCTACAAAAAAATCTTCTTCAACTAGGAGAATAGCCCACCGAAAACCCCATCCATCATTTGCAGCCTTAAGCCAAAATCCGATAAGGCGGTCACTATCATGGTGAGTCTTAGCGGGCAGATAGATTTCGTTGCGGTATTGATCAACAGCTATTCCCGAGTACTCTTGCACAGCCGCTTGCCGCCACATATCGAACATCCCTTTCGAGTGGTTCATTGAGAGTGGTTCTAGCTTGAGTCTTTTGGTTTTTAGGGTGGGAATATTCAATCTGTCGTTCACCATTGCATGCTAGGGCAACACTACCATGTTGGGTAATGTGATCCAATATGCGGTAACTCTTGCCCAAAATCGGCTCTTGTTCGAATCTCCAAACCGAGATAGAAGTTAACAGTCGATTTTAATGAACGTGCGCTGCTTATCTATTAGCTCAAACCCGCAAGCGCTATAGAGTCCAAAGGCGCGATCATTAAACCCTGCAGTACTTATTTTTGCACTGGACATACCTTTTTGTTTCATTCTGCGTAATCCTTCATAATTAACCTGCTGCCCAAGCCCTTGTCTACGAAATGCTGGTCGAGTACCAACGGGTTCAAAAGATCCAACACCTAGTAGTTTGTCAATCCAACCAATACAATAACTGCCAAACGTACCGTCCTTCGTCACCGCTACAATATCCAATTCGGGATCGTAAACATCAATATTTCGCAATCGTAAATACATATCCATGTTGTAGTTAGATTTAAACCAAGAATCCCGATGTGTGGCAATACGTTCAGGGACATCCTTTGTTTCGACGTGCTTTAGTGACATGCCTGGCGGGAGCGATACCTCTGGAATAGGAATATCCAAGCTTCGTAACATATAGTAATCAAAATTCTGGGTGGAGACATATCCGTGAGCTTCTAGAAAATGGGTCCGATCGAGATCTTTTTCGAAGCTTCCAATCTGAAATGTAATTTGCGATGCGGGTTTTTCTGGCAAATTATCTGTTAATGCTTGTTCCCAATCTTGCATAGATGAAAGTTCAATTGTCCAAGGAAATAACGCAGGGTGTTTCCGACGTTGACCTTCCAACCAAAGTAGCATGTCTTCTGCAATGGGGTGGTCCCAGCTTAAATCTGTGCGAAGATCCATAGCGACAGGCGAATTCAACGTAAGCCAAGCATATCCAGCTATATTCTTTTCGCTCGGATTATCATGATCGCCATCGTACCAAAGACGTAAAGTATCTTTTGCATTAGAGCCTGGTAACTGCCAAGCGATATCACTATTCATCATATAAGTGACGCCAGGCAAGCGACTTATCGCATTTTTAGTAACCAGAGAAAGCAGTTCTGGGAGTAAGTCCCTACGAAAGGGTTTTGAAATGAAGGTAGTCATAATTATTTCCGATGGATACAAATAAAAGCACTGGATTTTAATATCAAGAATTTGAATTTATAACTGTTTAGCACAAAAGGGATCATGATTCAGAGCCCTCGCTCAGACACAATCTACGAAGTCGGCGATCTCTCGCTTTGAACTCAGAACGTGAACGACCATAAGCCCTCGGCAATGCGAAGCAAGATAAATATAATCCTGGTGTACCGATTCCCGGTTCCGGAAGTTGCGCCAGACTATCCCCCATTCGTCCCGGAGCCGTTGTGAAAGGGACTCATCACAGCCATCTGGCAACTGAGCGTCGCGGGGTCTCCGAAGTCCTCGTTTAAATGCACGCCAAGAACAAATCCACCAAGGTGTAGCGAGGATTACAAGTGTGTCTGCGCGCTTAATCAGAAGATCGTCGTCGACGTCATTGCTGTCAACAATCCACTTCTCATCAGCAAGCAGGACACTTTGTTTCTCAAGGAGTTCACTCTTTGGCACCCGAACCCAGCCAGGATTCCAACTATGAAGGTCGAGATGGATAAGGGGAAGACCAGTCTTCGCTGATAGTATCCGTGAGAATGTACTCTTTCCAGCACCGGACGAGCCAGTGACGACAATGCGTTTCAGATTGTCATGAACTTGGGATTCCGTTTGTGTTGTATTGCCTAACATAGAATAAAAATTCTACACGAAAACAACCTCTTAATAGATTACTAAACAGATATCTTTATAGTTTCTACTATTGAACCAAGGTTTCCTTTCAAGATACTATAGAAGACACAGAATCTAACAAAGTACAAGTGGCGTGAACCTTACCTATAACGAATTCCATGGTGCTAAGGATCTCTCAAGAGTGAAAGCATTTCTTCTGGGCAGAGAGCAGTCACGATCACTTGCAGATTACTGGACAATAGGTAAATCTACAGTAGGAACTTATCACACGATCTTCGACAGCGACTCATCTCATCACAAGTTCTGGTCCGATGAGAAGGGGCGGTATCACGCTTATCTGTGGCTTCACTCAGAATCCAGTGAGACGATCGAAGACGCCGCGAATTCCTGGCGTATGATGATTCACCCGCAAACAAGGATAAGGACATTTGCAGAAACAGTCATCGCCTGCGCTGAAGAACAGTTACTTAAACTCGCTAATAAAGGTAAAGCAAATAAAACACTCGAAACAGTAGCTTATGGAAAAGACACTTGGTTGGCGTCTGTTCTTACTGCTCATGGGTATACTAGGTGCGGGGCCTTGGATGTGTACATGCGGCGTGATCTAAGTCTAACAATTGATCAACCTGGTTTGGTCAGCGGCTACACAATCCGACCGTTAGATGTTAAAACTGAAATAGTTCAGCGTGCAGGAGTTCAGAGCGATGCGTTTACGGGCGAATTTGAACCTAGCGCGTGGGCAATCGAGAATGTTGAGCGATTCTTGCGCTGGTATAGAGGAAGGGGCGATTTAGATTTGGTTGCGGCAACTGCTTCAGGAGAGCTTGCCTCATTCGCTGTGTTTTTAGTCGACCCCATGACCATGGTGGGCGAGCTTGATCCTGTTGGCACTCGAACAACCCATCAACGGAAAGGTCTTTCGAAAGCAATTCTTCTTTCAGGGTTACACTATTTGAAGTCGGAAAATATGCGGCATGTAGCGGTAAGAACAAGTATTGAGAACACGCCAGCTATTCGGACATACGAATCTGTGGGGTTCGAAGTAGTTGATTACCTCTATCGATACACGAAGACTTAACGGTGAACCGTCTGCCATGGGCCAAAGATAAGCGTTGGAATTCTTTTTACCACTAGAAAACACACCCGCGATTAATTATTAATTTGAGAATGAGAGTATTTTGCACGGTTAGAAAGTGAATCAATGATCGTTTAAACGTGTTAACGACCATCCATTTCTTCCGACATCTACAACTTCGAAACACTCAACACAACCTTATAATCACCCTCGTTTACCGCGACGATACTTAGTAGGCCAGTGTGCTTGCCGTCTTTCGAAAGCCAGGCTGAACCAAATATTTTAGAACCCATCCATTGGGAATCTTCTACCCAGTCTTGATCTTGTAACTGTGTTCCAAAAAAGTTAACTAATGCGACGGCTGAAAGCTTTGTTTTAAAATTCGCGTTTGTAGAATAGCTGTCGCCACCGCCACTAGATCCCATACTCACTGTGTTAACAGCATCATCAGGTAAAGTCAGTGTAGGTATTATCTTGTAGATTTGCATATGGTTATAAGCTGGGCTTATTCCTTGTTGCATGTTGCAACCACCAGAATTTTGATTTTTAGTAGTCATTAATAACAAGTAAGATGTTAAGTCTGGTCCGTTTTTAAATATTGCATTCAAGTAGCCATGATCATTGTGGCAGAATCTAACAACATTATTCGGGTTTGGCATGTTCCGTGATTGAAATCCTCCAGGTTGCATGTGGATAGGTTCCGGTATGGACCAGTCATTGCCTTTCAATGCTAGTTCTAAGCTATTTCTGGATTCATTCGCGGATAATTTTGACTTTAACGCAACGGTAACGGAATGTTGGTTAGTGCGACTACCAATTAAAGAAAATTGCTCCGGTAGTGCAAGGTTTGGGAATTGACCAGGCCAATCCAGCGTGATTATTGGTACACCCTCCCAAGCATTACCTACTAAGGTGTTAACAATGTCGGGATCCATGCAGGCAAAGGAAACATTTTCCTCCGCCAGTACTGATTGGTACAGCGATAAATTACTAAGACTAAGTAATATGATGCCAAGTATTTTCTTCTTTATCATACCTTCCTTCCATTTTAAGTAGTATTTGTATTGATAGTGTTTCGAGATAAGCAGATCTCTCAACATTGTACTGGTGAATTGGGGATTGTCCACCAAGAGGTCGGCAGGTTTTTTGTCAAAAATATTGTTAGAAGTGACTCAAATGTGGATGGTAATTCCTTAGCTCTTAATTCTGCATTATGTGTTGTTGGTTATTTTTGACTAAGCGAGCTTAAGTCGAAAGAGATTATAAGAGAAGTAAAGACCGCTGCTAAGAAGTTGCGAAAGCATGCTAAGAAATTAAATGTATCGAGAGGAAAACAAGATTTAGTGATGAGGGCTTTCAGGGTTATATATGAATACGGTAACAGTTATCTAATCAAGTCACGAATTGTTATATAATGAAAGTAATGAATATGTTTATCCTATTTTTCAACCAAGGTTCGCTATGCACACACATCAACTGGACGATTGGACGCACGATCATGTGTTTAATCAAGATCAACAACGTGCAGGTGAAAAACGCACCCTCTTAATCGTCGCGCTTACAGCAATCATGATGGTGGTCGAAATATCGACTGGGTTGATTACTGGATCAATGGCCTTGTTAGCAGACGGTCTTCATATGGCATCACACACGGTTGCCCTAGGCATTACTGTCTTAGCTTATGTGATTTCTCGACGCTTGGCATCTGATCGCCGTTTTGCTTTTGGTGTTGGAAAGATCAACAGCCTTGCTGGTTTTGCCAGTGCCATTTTGCTGCTGGGCTTTGCGTTGGGGATGGCGATTGAAAGCATAGATCGCCTTTTCAACCCTTTAGCAATTTCTTTTGATCAAGCCATTATCGTTGCGGTGGCCGGCCTTGTTGTAAATGGCTTTAGTGCTTGGGTGTTGATGTCAACACCACATGAACATGGGCATTCCCACAGTCATGATGGAGGGCATCATCATGGCCATGATCACAATCTACGCGCTGCGTATTTACATGTACTTGCTGATGCTTTGACATCGATACTGGCAATAGTGGCCTTGCTTGCAGGTAAATACATGGGGGCATCTTGGCTCGATCCGGTGATGGGTATCGTAGGAGCGCTCTTAGTCACTCGCTGGTCTTTTGGTCTCCTCTATGAAACAGGGAAAGTCTTGCTCGATAATCAAGCAGGTGAGCACCAACTTCGTGAACTACGAGTTGCCATAGAAGGGGATTCTTTAGATCGTGTGACGGACCTACATGTGTGGAGCATCGGTCATGGGATATTTTCAGCTGAGATAACAATCGTTAGCGATATTCCACAATCGCCGGTACATTATAAATCGTTGATCCCAACAAATCTCAAAATTGCCCACGTCACTATCGAAGTACACCGATGTACAGGCCACTGACATATCGAATGGTACATGAATGAGATAAAACTACTGATAACTCAAAACAGGCGACAACCACCGTTCAGCCTCTTCTAAGCTCATATTCTTTCGCTCCGCATAACTCTCCACCTGATCTCGATCTATCTTACCAATACCAAAATATCTGGATTCAGGGTGCGAGAAATAAAACCCGCTAACAGAAGCGGCAGGGGTCATGGCAAAGTGTTCTGTGAGATCGACGCCAATTTTTTGTTTTGCATCAAGAAGTGAAAACAGGGTTGCCTTTTCGGTGTGATCCGGGCAGGCAGGGTAGCCGGGGGCAGGGCGAATACCCTGATATTTTTCTTTGATTAATTCGACGTTTGAGAGTGCCTCATCTGAATTGTATTTCCAAAATTCCTTTCTGACTCGTAGATGCATTCTTTCTGCAAAGGCTTCTGCTAGTCGATCTGCCAACGCTTTAACCAAGATGGCGTTATAGTCATCGTTTGCTTCTTCATATTGTTTGGCTAGTGCTTCGACGCCGTGTCCTGCTGAAACAACAAATCCACCTACATAGTCTTCTTTGCCTGAGTCTTTAGGCGCGACATAGTCAGAGATACAAAAATTAGGTTGCTCGTTAGGTTTATCTGTTTGTTGCCGTAGATGAAACAGTCGTTCTAATTCTTGATCACGGGACTCATCTTTGAATAGAACAATGTCGTCATTATCAATTTGGTTAGCTGGCCAGAAACCGATAATGGCATTGGCCTTGATTAATTTTTCATCGACAATTTTCTTAAGCATGTCCTGTGCGTCATTGAAAAGAGATGTGGCGGCTTCACCCACAACTTCATCTTCTAGAATTTTGGGGTATTTACCGGCTAACTCCCAGGTAATAAAGAAGGGTGTCCAGTCAATGTAATCGATAAGTTCTAAAAGTGGATAGTCGTCAAACACACGTACACCCAGAAACTCAGGTTTCGGCGGCGTATAGTCCTTCCATTTAATCGGGCTTCGATTATCGACAGCATCAATGTATCGTAGGGTATTTCCCTTGGGTCGGCGATGTTTATTTCTGATCCTGATTTTTTCGTATTCTTCACGAATACTTTGGCAATAATCAGCCTTTAACTCGGTACTCAGTAACTTGGTCGCGACTCCAACAGCACGAGAGGCATCTGGGACATAAACCGTGGCATCTGCATAATAGCCAGGTTCAATCTTTACCGACGTATGGGCTTTAGAAGTTGTTGCGCCGCCAATGAGTAGGGGGCGATCAATATTCAGACGTTGCATTTCTGAAGCAACGTGAACCATTTCGTCCAGCGAAGGCGTTATCAAACCGCTTAGGCCAATGATATCGACTTCCATTTCAACTGCTGATTTTAGTATCTTGTCCGCAGAGACCATGACACCCAGATCGATCACCTCGTAATTATTACATTGAAGCACGACACCGACGATATTCTTGCCAATGTCATGAACATCGCCTTTAACCGTGGCCATCAGGATCTTACCTTTGGTCTTTGCAGCACCGTCTTTTTCAGCGTCGATGTAAGGTTCTAAATGAGAAACTGCCTGCTTCATTACCCGGGCACTTTTAACCACTTGAGGTAAGAACATTTTACCCGCGCCGAATAAGTCCCCGACTCGATTCATGCCCTCCATTAAAGGACCTTCTATGACATCAATAGGTCGCTTTGATTGCAGTCGTGCTTCTTCTGCATCTTCCACGATGTATGTCGTGAGTCCTTTGATGAGCGCATGAGCAATACGTTCACCTACATCTTGTTCTCGCCAGGATAGATCTTCAGTTTTTGATTTAGCGCCCCCACCAGAGAATTGCATTGCGACATCTATTAAGGTATCGGTCGCATCATCTGACCGATGCAGAATGACATCTTCTATTTTTTCTCGAAGTGCTTTAGGTATCTCTTCATAGATGGCCAATTGTCCGGCGTTAACAATCCCCATAGTCAGACCAGCTTTAATCGCGTGGTACAAAAAGACAGCATGGATAGCTTCGCGTACCTGATTATTACCTCGAAAAGAGAATGACACGTTGCTAATGCCGCCAGAGATCTTAGCAAAGGGTAGCTCGCTTGAGATGTATTCACAGGCATCGATAAAATCTTTACCATATAAATTATGTTCTTCTATGCCAGTGGCGACTGCGAAAACGTTGGGATCAAAGATAATATCTTCAGGGGGAAAGCCAATGTCATTGACAAGGATGTCGTAGGATCGTTTACAGATTTGTTTTTTACGCGCTAGGTTATCCGCTTGTCCATCTTCATCGAAAGCCATCACAATAATGGCTGCACCATGTTTCATGCATATTTTGGCTTGTTCTATAAATTCAGCTTCACCCGCCTTTAAACTGATCGAGTTAACAACTGATTTACCTTGTATGCACTTCAGTCCGGCCTCTATGATTTCCCATTTCGAAGAATCCACCATGATAGGGACGCGACTGATATCGGGTTCTGAGGCAATCAGATGGAGAAAATGAACCATGGCTGCTTTTGAATCAAGCATCCCTTCGTCCATATTAATATCAATTATTTGAGCGCCGTTGTTAACTTGTTGTTGGGCGACTTCTAGTGCTGTTTCAAAATTTTCCTCTCGAATTAAGCGAGCAAATTTGGCGGATCCCGTCACGTTGGTTCTTTCACCAACATTAATAAACAGGCTATTTTTATTGATGGTAAAAGGTTCGAGGCCGCTGAGTAGGCAATCAGTTGTTGATTCGGCTATTTTACGGGGTTTATGGTTTGCTGCTATTCGGACAAATTCTCGGATATGCTCAGGTGTCGTACCACAGCATCCACCGATAATATTACAGAGGCCAGATTCGAGATATCCATCTATACAATTGACCATCGTCGGTACGGTTTCGTCATATTCTCCAAATTCATTTGGCAGGCCCCGGTTTGGATAGGCGCTAACAAAACAATCAGCAATCTTTGAAATGTCGGCGATATAAGGCCGAAGTTCGTCGGCTCCGAGGGCGCAGTTAAAACCGACTGAGATAGGTTTTGCATGTCGAATAGACGCCCAGAAAGCCTCAACTGTCTGTCCTGATAACAATCGGCCACTACCATCGGTAATCGTACCGGAGATCATAATAGGATAGCGGGTATCCAATTCTTCAAAAACAGAGAGTGCAGCATAAATAGCCGCTTTTGAATTTAGGACGTCAAAGATGGTTTCAATGAGAATAATATCTGTACCACCTGCGATGAGTCCGCGGATTCCTTCTGAATAATCTTCCACAAGTTCATCGAAAGTAATGGTTCTATGACCAGGCCGATTGACATCCGGTGATAAGCTGGCTGCTCTTGTTGTGGGGCCAACGGCACCTGCGACAAATCTAGGTTTATCCTTTGATTCAAATTTATCTGCAGCTTGCCTAGCTATCTGGGCAGCGCGAAAATTCATTTCATAATTGAGGTGGGCTAAATTGTAATCCCCTTGGGAAACCCGATTAGCCGTAAACGTATTAGTACCAATAATGTCGGAACCACAATTTAAATATTCAACATGGATGGCAGTGATGATATCGGGATTGGTCAGGTTTAAAATGACATCGTTTCCCTTAATGTCACAATCATGATTTGCGAATTGTTCGCCTCGGAAATCAGCTTCAGATAATTTCATATCCTGAACCATGGTGCCCATGGCCCCATCCATCACAAGAATACGCTGAGCGATAAGACTTTCTAGTAATTCGTAACGTGGGGATAGCTTCATCAGATGGATCTTCTAACTACAATATTTGAATATTTAAGTTTAGCAGTTCTCTTGAAACCGTATTTGAAGATATTGAGGGTCGTAGATGAATAGCTTTCATATACAGCCTTGCATTTATGCCTTGTGAACCCCATTTACTTTGGTAAGCTAGCACCGCACACCCTAAGATCGTAGAAACCATGGTAGAAATTACAGAAAAAGCACAAGAATACTTTGTTGATCTCCTGTCAAAGCAAGATGCTAAAGACATTGGAATCCGGATATTTATTACAGACCCCGGTACCCCTACCGCAGAAACGTGTATTGCCTACTGTAAACCTGAAGAAGCACAAGATGATGATGAGAGAGCCGAATACATTGGCTTTGTCGCCTGGTTTGATAATAGAAGCTTACCCTTCCTTGAAGATGCCTTAGTAGATTTTGCTGAAGACCGAATGGGTGGCCAGCTTACAATTAAGGCGCCTAATTCAAAAGTACCCAAGGTTTCAGATGATAGTCCGATTGAAGATCGTATTAACTATATTTTACACAGTCAGGTAAACCCTGGGCTTGCTTCCCACGGCGGCATGGTTAATTTGATCGAGGTGACAGAAGAGGAAGTTGCGGTATTGCAGTTTGGTGGAGGATGCCAAGGATGCGGTATGGTCGATACGACTCTAAAAGACGGAGTAGAGAAAGCCTTGCTGGAACAGTTGCCCCAGCTTAAAGGTGTTCGTGATGTCACTGATCATTCCGTTACGGAAAACGCTTTCTATAAATAGGCTTCTTGACCTTAGTGCCTAGGCAGTCTTATCTAGGACAGGTTCAAGAACGGGTTTTGTTCTTAATAGTAGGGTTTCTTTTACACGACGACGTAGTGCTCGAATCATCGTTTCTGTTGTATCCCAATCCACACAGGCATCGGTAATCGAAACACCATATTTTAGCTCAGATCTATCCTCAGGTACTTTCTGGTTACCCCCATTGAGATGACTTTCAACCATAAATCCGACAATTGAGTTATTCCCACTTTCGATTTGTTCTGCGACATCATTCATCACCAATTTTTGCTTCTCATGGTCTTTGCTCGAATTGGCGTGGCTGCAATCGATCATAATATTCGCAGGTAACTTCGCCTGAAGTAATCGCTGTTCACAGGATGCAACACTACTGGCATCATAATTAGTTGATCCGCCACCTCCTCGAAGCACGATATGAGCATGGGCATTTCCTCGGGTATGAATAACGGCAACTTCACCTTGATGGTTAATCCCTAGAAAGCGGTGGGGCGCGGATACTGATTCCATGGCGTTAATCGCGACTTCCAATCCACCATCAGTACCATTTTTAAAGCCGATAGATGAAGACAATCCACTTGCCATTTCACGATGAGTTTGAGATTCAGTTGTTCTAGCGCCGATGGCACTCCAAGAGATGATGTCTTGTAGAAATTGCGGAGAGATTGGATCAAGTGCTTCCGTCGATGTGGGAACACCCATCTCAGATAGATCAATTAACAATTTACGCGCCAACTTGAGCCCTTCAGCTATGTCAAAAGAATCATCAAGATGAGGATCATTAATGAATCCCTTCCAACCAACAGTTGTTCTGGGCTTTTCGAAATAAACTCGCATCACCAGAAACAGCGTGTCTGAGACTTCTTCAGCCAGCTTTTTAAGCTTGGCGGCATATTCCATTGCTGCATCGACATCATGGATAGAGCAGGGACCAACAATTAGAAAAAGACGGTGATCTTCTCGCTTTAGTATCTTTTTAATTGTCCTTCTTGCCTCCGAAACGGTTGTTAGCGCGCTATCAGACATCGGGATTTGGTTTTTTAACTGCTCCGGTGTAATCAGTGTTTCTTCACTTAACACATTAATATCATCCATTTTTGTCATTGTCTTGCCACCTGTTTGCCTAAAACTAAATTTGTGTAAATAAAAAGCGCAAAAAAAACTCCAGTAGACATGCGCCTATTGGAGTTCCCTTTAGGCGGTTTGACCGCCTACAGTTTTGCACAGCGATCTATCTATTTATAAAATAGTAAAATCCCTGCCAGAAATAATTTGTTGCAATGCTTGGGTTAGTGATTGAGTTCATGGGCGCAATAATAGCTATCTCAAAAATTCATGCAAGTTATTTTTAAGATAGTTTGACATTAACATTCAAGTGCATACCATTCGACTTCTATTCTGTTCTTCCTAAAACGCTCCATGGAACTATCTTTTTTTGGCATTGCTGCATTGCTTATCTCTGGCTTTATCGCTGGATTTATCAATACGCTGGCGGGTGGTGGGTCGATGTTAACGCTTCCTGCATTAATGATGCTGGGTTTACCTGCAGACATTGCCAATGCTACGAACCGCGTAGGTGTCTTACTCCAATCTGTAATCGCAATTAAGAGCTTCAAAAAATACGATCGCTTAGATACCAAAGCGATCTTACCGATGATGCTACCAACATTATCTGGTGCTTTAATTGGGTCTTTACTTGCATCCTATTTACCGGTTTGGTTTTTAAAGCCAACTTTACTCATTTCTATGATGGCAATGGCACTTGTGATGTTGATCGCGCCAAAATTTCTAATGGTTGAAGAAGGAGTTCAGCCACATTCAATCAAAGATAAGCCTATGGGTTTCGTCATGTTGTTTTTAGCGGGAGTCTATGGCGGTTTTGTTCAGGCTGGGGTTGGCTTTATTTTACTCGCGGCGCTAGCTGGGGTTTTACGTTACGATTTGGTGAGGGCAAATGCATTAAAAATGGTGGCAACTTTATTCTTCGCCATTGTTGCGTTAGCGGTGTTCATTGTAAGAGACCAGGTTATGTGGGTGCCTGGTTTAATCTTATCCGTGGGTACCATGACCGGTGCTGCCATTAGTGTAAAGTTTTCACTCAATGTATCTCAAACTACGTTAAAATGGATACTCTTTGTGATGGTGAGCATAAGCTGCTTGGCTGCCTTCTCCTTTTAAGAGCGGCTTATTTTTAAATAATGTCTTTTTAATAGTGTAGTAACAAATGTCTGAAGAAATAGAAAAATACCCAGCGAATTTTATTCGCAATATCATTGAACAGGATCTACGTGAGGGGAAAAACGGCGGCAATGTCGTGACAAGATTTCCCCCTGAACCAAGCGGGTACTTACATATTGGTCATGCCAAGGCGATTTGTATTAGCTTCGGTATCGCTGGGGAGTTTAATGGCTCAACCTATTTGCGGTTTGATGACACCAATCCTCAAAAAGAAAGTATCGAATTCATGGAATCGATTAAAAAAGATATCGACTGGTTAGGATTTGAGTGGCTAGAAATTAGAAATGCTTCTGACTATTTTGAACAACTGTATCAATTTGCCGAGAAGTTTATCGAAATGGGTAAGGCCTATGTAGATTCATGTAGCGCGGATGAAATTAGAAAACTTCGAGGCAATCTGACATCCCCTGGTGAAAACAGTCCTTATCGTGACAGAAGTATCGAAGAGAATCTTGATTTATTTCGTCGTATGCGGGCAGGGGAGTTCGCTGATGGTGATCACATATTGCGCCTGAAAATCGATATGGCTTCTCCCAATATAAATATGCGTGATCCGGCTATTTACAGAATTCGGCACATGCATCATTTCAAGACGGGGAATGAATGGTGTATCTACCCACTTTATGATTATACCCATTGTATTTCTGATTCCCTCGAGGGCATCACACATTCTTTATGCGATCTGAGCTTTGAAGATCACCGTCCTCTTTATGATTGGATCCTGGATGAGCTGAGGTTAAATTGTCATCCTCAACAAATTGAATTTTCGCGTCTTAATTTACAATTTACCGTGATGGCTAAGCGAAAGTTAAAAGTCCTTGTAGAAGAGAATTTGGTAGATGGCTGGGATGACCCTAGGCTACCTACAATTGCTGGGCTTCGTCGTAAAGGATATACACCGGGTTCAATCAGGGAATTCTGCAGGAGAATCGGCGTTACCAAAAGCGATAATAACGTTGAGTTGGGGATGCTTGAGAGTTGCATTAGAGATGATCTTGGGGATTCAGCACCGCGTGTAATGGGCGTACTTAACCCGCTAAAAATTGTTTTGGAGAATTATCCAGAAGGTCAAATGGAATCTATAGAGGTGCCTAATCATCCGAAGGACGAATCTATGGGGACGCGCAAAATTCAGTTCTCACGGGAGATCTATATTGATCAAGCTGATTTTCGTGAAACAGCAAATCGAAAGTATAAACGTCTTGTTATTGGCGGCGAAGTTAGATTACGATATGGATACGTCATCAAAGCCAATGAAGTCATCAAAGATGATGCAGGTAATATTATTGAGCTAAGATGTAGCTATGACCCTGATACACTCGGCAAGAACCCCGAAGGAAGAAAGGTCAAGGGTGTTATTCATTGGGTTTCTGTTGATGACGGTGTACCTGCAGAAATTAGACTCTACGAACCCCTATTTACGGTGGATTTTCCTGATGCGAGCGAAAAAGATTACCACGAGCTAATCAATCCAAATTCCATGACCGTACTGAAAGGATTTGTAGAAAGTAGTTTGAAGGAGGCATCAATCGATCAGCGATTCCAGTTTGAGCGAGAAGGATACTTCTGTGTAGACCGCAAGGATTCCTCTACTGAGGCGTTGGTATTTAACAGAGTTGTCGGACTACGTGATACTTGGGCGAAGATAGAAAAGTCTTAGAGATCTTTATGAGTGCGACATCCTTCTATAAGAGCGACAACTTCGCCAGTTTCAGGAAAACGGTGTAATTGATATTTTGAGAAAATCAGTTCTCCATCTTTTGTGACATCGAATATACCCTTACCCTCAGGAACGAGTGTCGATTCGACATTAAAGGATTTGTGTATCTCTGCAGCCAAACTGACCGCCTCTGGCTCATAATTTCATTGAGCACAATAATGAATTTCGATTTTCACAGTTTAAGCCCTTAAGCTCCAAATCTACCCTGCTAATCATAATATGGTAGTGCTAGAAGAATGTAAATGCAGAGGCCTGAAGCAAAAACCGCTAGATTCATAAAATTAGTTTGTTATCTCTTCTGGGATATCTTATTTTAGAATATTAGTTAGAATAATAAGGTTGAAAAATGATCATTGTATGGGGAAGTATGACAGCAAAGGCTAATCAATTAGATGCCTTACTAAAAATCAGCCTTGAACATGTGCATCGCTCAAGGAACGAACTCGGTTGTGTATCACACAGTGTCCAAATAGATGCAGAAAACACGAACCGTATTGTTTTTTATGAAGAGTGGATGGATATGAATGCCTTACAAACTCACTTTAAAGTTTCTGAATCCAGACTATTTGTTAAGGATGCCAAAGTCCTGTCAGAAGCAGATGGCTTTGATATGAAAATGTATGAAGCAACTTTGCTCTAGAGAATCTATATCGTGGCTTCCGACAATCTAACAGATCAAGATCTATTGCCTAGTAAAGACCAACCTTGGCCGAGAATCTTAAGTGCTTTACAATATTCCGATCAAGATGATGATAGTTGTGAAATCATCACCGCTTACACCAATGGTAAAATCTGGCATTGGCCTGGCAACAGAGTGTTCTTTTTCTGCGATCTCCATGCTGATGTCGACGCCTTCCGTCTTTCTCTTATTGCATCTGGCGGTGTCAGATTTAAGTCGAATTCAATACAAAGTCTTGAACTCACGGTACTTGGTGAAGAAGCACTTTTTGTCATCGGCGGAGATTGTTTTGATAAAGGACCCTCAACGCTCAAATTGTTAAATTTGATTTATTGTTTGAAGGAAAAGGGAGCGCGGCTCCGTCTGCTCGCAGGCAATCATGATGTTCGGACTTATCTAGGTCTTTACTATGCTGAGAGAAAAGAACCGCTACTTGATCATTTATTTATCAGAATGGGAAGCAAGGTAGTGCCTTTTCTTAAAGAACTTCTTGATCAATTTGTTGATCAAGAAGCAGTACCAGATAGAGTCCATGAGTGTAAATTTCGAGAACAATTTCTACCTGCAGACAATTGGGCAACGAATTTTTCTGCAGCAGCAAAATCCACTGTTCATCCAGAGAAGCTAAAGAAAGAGCTTGGGCGTACTCAAGAAAAGACCAGTCTATTTATTGAGAAAATGCAAGAGTTGAACTTGAATTTTTGTCAAATTGCAGCTGCAATAGAATCTTTCAAGAAGCATTTCTTATCACCAGATGGGGATTTATATTGGTTTTTCGACAGCATGCGCTTGGCACATAGAGAAGGATCATATCTTTATATTCATGCAGGCTTGGATGATACAGTAGCTGATCTTATACAAGATAAAGGCATCGAAGAGCTTAATCTAGAATTCCATAATTGCTTCTACGAAGACCCATTTAAGTTATATCACGGACCGCTGGGTAATACTTTTCGTACAAAGTACCGAGCGTCCGATAACATTTTCTCAGAGGCTGGCGCTATTGCTTTACACAAGGCTGGGATTTACGCCATTGTTCATGGGCATAGAAACATCCGCCATGGTCAACGCATTGTTATAAGAGAAAATATGTTGAACTTCGAATGTGACGCTTCGGTTGATCGTAATACACGCATCAAAGAAGGCTTAGATGGGCCAGGAGGAGCTGTCGTAATTTTTGAAAAAGACGGTGTTGTTAAGGGGATCAGTACGGACTATCCATTCATTAAATCTTTTAACCCGAGTTAAGCAATATGCCTATAGACGAAGGAGTAAATGTTGATCTACAGTTCTTGATTCTGGAAGTCAGTAAGCAGGCAAAAGCTTCGCTGTCTCACATTGAAAAACCTTCGGCACAAAAGCTTACGCGTATACGAAATCGTGAAGACTATGTTAATAATCTAAAAATCACCTTGGAAAATAAAAGCTATTTCAATATATATAATCTGGCGGATAACGCTCGAAAAATGAATTATTTTCGGGCTTTGATAACCATTGCTTCAAATTTGGAACGATGCGCCGATTTCTTTGAGCGAATCACGCATCAAATGTCTTTTATACAAAAACCTGAAATAATTCTAGATTATGAGTTAAAGACTTATTACAAAATCATCTACAAGGCACTAGATATTATTTACCCAGCATTAGTGAATCACGATCTAGATTTAGCACAGAAGATTTGCGATTACGAAACGGAGCTTGATGATCTTTACGATAAGTCTTTCACCACCATTCGTCAAAAACTTGAGACGGGGAAGAACGTAGATGATTTGCTCTGCGTTCTGTCTATCATTCGCTATCTCGAACGTGCCGGTGATTCCTTTCTTAACATAGGTGAAGCTATTCTTGATATCCATGTCGGAGAAAAGATGGGCATACGCCAATTTAGATACTTACGCCGCGGGCTAGAGTCTCTAGGCATTGATATTAGTTCTGAAAATGTGATGTTTAAACCCATTATGAACACGAGATCTGGTAGTCGTGTTGCAAAAATCATCGATTCAAACCACAAGACGGTCTTCTATAAGGAAGGTAGCAAATCGAAAATAGAAGCAGAGCTCAATGGCTTAAAATTATGGCAATCACTTTATCCAGGAAAAACACCTGAGATACTTTGGCACGAGAGTCGCCGGCAACATTCAACCATTTTACTTGAATATATTGAAGGAGATGATCTCTTAGAAAACATGCTAGAAAAAAGACCCAAATTAGACGCCCGTCTAAAGCTTATGTCTAAACAGCTTGCCTATATCTGGCAAGGTAGTATGAAACCCAAAAAGGCAAAAATAGACTATGTCGCTCAATTGCTTAGCCGAAAGGCGGATATCAAATTTGTCCACGATCATCTATTTGAGTTGGAACTCAATTTAGATGAAATGCTAGAGGAAGCTCAAAAAATGGAATCCAAATTAAGAGCACCTTTTTCAACTTTGGTACATGGTGATTTCAATGTTGATAACATTATTTTTTCTCCTGACAATAAGAAGATGTTTTTTATTGATGTTAATCGTTCAGGATATGGAGATTATACCCAAGATGTTTCTGTATTTTTGATTTCAAATTTTCGTATTCCTATTTTTAGTAGCGATATTAGAAAACGCCTAAATAAAACCAATATGGAAATGTTTAAGTGCGCGCGGAACTTTGCCAGAAGAAATAAAGATTCAACATTTGAAGCAAGACTGGCTTTTGGTCTTTTTCGTTCATTGATTACTTCTACGAGATTTTCTTTTAATAAAGAATTTTCTACGGAAATGTTCAAGCGTGCTGTTCTTATTTTACGCGAGCTTATAGAAAGTAAAGATGACATTTCAAAGTTTAGAATCAGCCACTCGGTTTTTCTCTATGAATAGAAACTCTATATATAAGCGATAGCTCATGACGATTAACTCAAGTACTCTAACTCCGCGTATTGCGATAATCGGTAGAAAAAACGCCTGGTCTACGGAAATTTTGAGTGAAGCTCTTGCTGATAAATCTGCTTCTGGAGATATTGTAGAGCTTGAAGAAATATCCTATGATTTAAAGAACAACGAAGTACTTCATCCAAACTTAGATCTGTCCAGCTACGATGCCTTTATTATTAAAAAAATGGGCAATGAACATAATGCCAATTTGCTTGATCAATTGGCATTACTAGAATTGTTAGAACAACAGGGTACGATGTTTGTTTCATCACCACTGAAGCTTAAACTTGTTATGAGTCGTTTAAGTTGTACAAACCGTTTACATCAGTACGGTTTACCCATGCCCCCTACCTTTATCGGTTCGAATATTGATGATGCACTTATCTGGATTCAGAACCACGGCCCAACCGTTTTGAAACCATTATATAGCACCAAGGCCGAAGGTATGGTCGTACTAGATGACAAAATTAACGCAAGAAAAGTACTTGATGAGTTTCTTGGTAAGGGAGAAAAAATTATCTATTTGCAACAAAAGCTAAATCTTACAGGCTCGGATTATGCTTTGGTTTTCATGGGTAGCCAATACATTGGAGCGTACAGTCGTGTAAGTGACGGAACTGAGTGGCACACGACAACAAAAGATGGGCGCAGGTATGAAGCGTTCAATCCAGGTCAAGATTTAATCGATTTGGGGCAGAAAGCAAATAACGCATTTAATTTGGATTTTTTAAGTGTAGATATTGCAATAAGCGAGGAACTGGGACCTGTCTTATTTGAGGTCTCAGCCTTCGGTGCCTATAAAGGTATGAAGGAAGGGTGCGGTATTGATGTGGCGAACATGGTTGCCGATTACACTTTGTCCAAAGTGAAAAGAGAAGCGAATGAAACATGATGTTGTTGTCATCGGTGCAGGGGTAATAGGAGTTTGTACGGCTTTAGCTCTTCAACAAAAGGCACTGCATAAAAAGGCGCAGCAGATATTGCTAGTTGACAGGTATAAACCTGCAGCCGGTGCTTCATTTGGTAATGCGGGTGCCATTGTAAATGGCTCTTGTGTACCGACTTCAATGCCTGGCATATTGAACGACGTATTGAAGATGATATTTAAGCCTCATAATCCGCTTTCAATTCGTCCTTCTTACTTACCTAAGTTATTGCCCTGGCTCATTCGATTTATGAACGAGAGTCGCATATCTCTGGCACATCAGAATGCAGAGAATCTATTTGCATTAAGCAAACATTCAGTAAGTGCCTGGAGGGAATTGACCAATGAAACGCCGCTTGAGGATTTGCTAGGAAAGGGGGGGTGGTTGAAAGTATATGAATCAAAAAATACTTTTAACTCGACACTTCGGGCACGAGAACTCATGACTCAGATCGGCACTCAATATGAAATTCTAGACCGTGACGATATTCGAGATTTAGAGCCAAATTTAGCGCTAATATTTAACTATGGTTTTTTCCAAAAAGACCGTTTAAATATTCTTGATCCGGGCAGATTAGTAGATGGCTTGGTTGAGCAATTTTTACAACTGGGTGGAAAATTTGAAAAATTTTCAGTTGAAGAGATTCAAGTAACACCAACACATCATAGCTTGAAAGGACAAGGAGCGGAGTTGTTAGCTGATAAGGTCGTGCTGGCAACGGGAGCGGCTTCTAAAAAACTGGCTCGACAAATGGGAGACAGCATTCCTCTCGATACAGAGCGGGGTTATCATATGATGTTTCCTGTCGCTACAAAGTCGTTATTGAATCGCCCGGTGGTGAATGGCGAATCTTCTTTCGTGCTGTCACCGTTGGAGGCAGGTATTCGGATGACTAGTCAGATTGAATTTGCCGGTGTGGAAGGGATGGCGGACTATAGTCACATTCGTCGATTAATGCCTGAAGTCAAAAGAATGCTCCCTGATATTGAGTTAAAAGAAGAGTCTGTTTGGATGGGCTGTAGGCCCTCATTGCCAGATTCTCTACCCGTTATTGATTTTTCGAAGAGAAGTCACAAACTTATTTACGCCTTTGGACATCATCATTTAGGTATGACGCTCGGAGCGGTAACGGGATTGTTAATAGCTGATCTTCTGAATACGGGATCAAGCTCAATCGATATAAAACCCTATCGTGCCAATCGTTTTTAAACTCATTGGGCGCAGCTGTTCTTTTTACTCATATTCGATATGATTGTCGGTATGATGACTGACTTGTTTGTAGATCTAGATTATTCTTCCGCAGCATACCAATCCTTGAAACTCCAAGATGCGGAAGTGCGCTTGTTTCCAAATTTCTTTTCGGCTAATGAATCGGATCATTTCTTTAACATGCTACTAGCAGAAATTGACTGGTGTCAGGAAGAAATGAAAATGTACGGTAGAATTCATAAATTACCTCGCCTCATGGCTTGGTATGGTGATAGCGCTCACAATTTACAATATGAATTTTCCGGTATCAGAAAGAATGCAATAAAGTGGTCAGAGGATTTACTGCAAATTAAAAAACGAATTCAACCCCATATAGACACAAAAATTAACAGTGTTCTTTTGAATCTGTACAGAGATGAAAAAGATGGCGTAGCTTGGCACAGTGATGATGAACCTGAACTAGGTCGAGCACCGACTATTGCCTCTATTAGTTTTGGTCAGGAACGAGAGTTTCAGTTAAAGCATAAAAAGATCAGTAACCTGCGTCATTCAATGATCTTACCCAACGGGAGTTTATTGATAATGTCAGGTAGTACTCAAAGACATTGGCAGCACCAGATTCCAAAAAGAACGAAGGGAATGACACCCCGCATTAACTTAACTTTTCGAACTGTCATGAGGATGAGATCATGATCAAAGATAACCGTGGTTCTATTCGATCTGGATTACCTTAACTTTCTACATGACTTTCTTGTATGGTGCATTTCGAATACATTTCTTCTATGCTTGCTTAGATTTAATCTCGAGAAACAAAAATGCAGTTGAACCATCCAATTGACAGGCTAGTAGCCTATAGTTTGTCCGGCGGTTTACCTATTGTTCTATTCTGTATTTCAGTTTTGCTCGGACTATTCGCGCTCAATTTCACCGCTAGAGAAGAAGAACCTCAGATAGTCGTCCCTATGGTCGATATTTCGGTCTTTTCCCCAGGATTATCTGCACAACAAGTTGAACGACAAGTCACTATTCCAATAGAAAAATTACTTGCTCAGATTCCGGGAGTTGAAAATGTTTATTCTAGCTCTAAGCCAGGACAAACGAATGTCACCTTAAGGTTTTATGTCGGTGAAAATCGAGAGGACGCGATTCTCAACACCTACAATAAATTGCTCTCTAATAAAGATAGAGTACCCAATGTTGTAGTGGATTGGATTGTTAAACCCATTGAAGTTGACGACGTGCCCATTCTCTTACTCGGGCTTTGGAGTGATGATCCGAAAATCGCCAGTGATTATGAGCTTAGGCGAATAGCTGACGAAATCGCAACTTCTTTGCAGGCAATTCAAAATACCAGTCAAGTGAACATTGTTGGTGGGCGACCCCGCACCGTTCGTATTCTACTCAAGCCGGAAAGCTTATCCGCTCGTCAGAGTTCAAGTATCGATATTGTGCACGCACTTCAAGTAAGCAATTTACTCCAAAGGGTGGGTGATTGGTCTTTGAATAATGAAACTATTATTTTGGAGAGCGGAGGTTTTATTCTAGATATTTTAGAGCTTAAACAGACCGTAGTGAATGTTGTAAATGGCGTGCCGGTTTTGTTACAAGATGTAGCAGATGTTGTCGATGGCCCTGATGAAGCTAGTAGTTACACATGGATTGACTTTTCAGCTCGTCATCCAAACTTTAAAAATGGGCAAAGTTTTCCAATGGTAACTATAAGTGTCGCAAAGCAACCTGGTAGTAATGCCGTAAGCGTTGCCAGAGATGTACATAGTGTCTTAGGGGAATTACAAAAGAATTTATTTTCAAAGAATATTCACGTAGAAGTCATTAGAGATTATGGTGAAACCGCAAACCAAAAGGTTAATAACCTTACATCGAGTTTGGTATTCGCTGTTCTGACTGTCATTATTTTTGTGGCGATTTTTTTGGGATGGCGCCCGGCATTGGTGATTGGGATAGCAGTTCCCATCAGTTACGGTATTACTCTAGCGCTGGATATGGCATTCGGTTATACCATTAACCGAGTCACGCTCTTTGCACTTATCCTATCTTTGGGTTTGCTAGTTGACGACCCAATAACGGGTGTAGATAACATTGAGCGTTTTTATCGAGAAAAAACTGGAACAGCTCAGGATAAGATAGTAGCCGCGATTTCTGAGCTAAAAGTGCCGCTGATTATGTCTACGATCACAATCATTCTCGCGTTTATTCCCTTGGCGTTTATTACTGGGATGATGGGGCCCTATATGGCACCAATGGCATTTAATGTACCAGTGAGTGTGATGGTTAGTACGGTTGTGGCATTTATGGTCACACCGTGGTTAGCAAAAAATATACTACGAAATGAAAAGGTTCGTAAAGCTAAAAAGGAATCGACTTTACTAAGAACCTATAAACGTGTGCTTGAATATTTCCTCAATAGTCGAAAAAAATCGAAATATTTGCTCATGTTGGTGCTAGGACTGTTTTTGGTGACGGCTGTGTTACCCGTGCTTCGGCTCGTTCCGATTAAATTGTTGCCTTATGACAATAAGAATGAACTTCAAGTCGTCATTGATTTGCCTGAGTCCGCTACGCTTGAAATGACTGCTAGCGTCGTCAAAAAGGCTTCAGAAATCATACTTCAACTTAATGAGGTGCAATCTGTTTCAGCCTATGTAGGCGAACCGTCTCCGATAGACTTTAACGGAATGGTACGACAATATTATCATCGCAAAAGTCAGAATTTAGCAGACCTTAGGATATTGCTTGTGGATAAAGAACTTCGACAACACCACTCCCATGGTATTGCGCTTCGTTTACAGTCACTGTTGAAACCGTTGGTACAAGATGATGTCGTTATCAAAATTGTAGAAACACCTGCTGGCCCACCCGTTATGAGTACACTCGTAGCAGAAGTATACGGTTCAAAACTAACCCCTTATTCAAGTTTGCGTTCGAGTGCACAATTGTTAAAGAAGAGGTTAGAGCAAGAAGCTTTTGTTACTGAGGTGGATGTCAGTATTGAAAGTGATCATAAGCGTTTTCGATTTGTCGTCGACAAGCAGAAAGCGGCTCTGTCTGGTATATCAACGGAAGATGTCAATCAGACCTTGCTTATTGCCAATGCTGGATACCAGGTCGGATTTATTCAATTTGAGCGAGAAGCGAGACCACTACCTCTTAATATAAGACTGCCATTATCAGAACGCGCTTCCTTAACTGGTTTCCATTCGTTGCAAATTAAAGGACGGGAAGGGATCGCACAAAAAAGTAGTATTCAAGGTTTAGAAGACGCGCCTTTGCCCTTGGTTTCTCTCGGTGAACTAGGGGAGTTTGTCGCACTAGATGGGGAGAAAACCATCTATCGTAAAGACCTAAAACCTGTCGTCTATGTGATGGCAGAAGTTTCTGGTCGAACACCAGCTGAAATCATTGCCGATGTACACAGCGATTACGGCAAGCTTAATGACAACAAAAAAACGCCATGGGATGAACGAACATTTTTAAGCCCTGGTGGTGGTGAAATATGGTCTCTTCCTTCTGATATTACGGTTGTTTGGAATGGAGAGGGTGAATGGAAAATTACGATTGATGTATTTCGTGATATGGGGCTTGCATTTGTATTTGCCTTGATAGGCATATTTGTTGTTCTGAATTATCAAACATCGTCTAGTGCGCTGTCATTGATTATCATGTCTGCCATACCACTTACGGTTATTGGCATCATGCCAGGATTCCTATTGCTTAATCAATTTGGCGAAAGAGAAATTGCAGGGATTCCTGATCCAACACTTTTTACAGCGACAGCAATGATTGGCATGATTGCGTTAGCAGGTATTGTCGTTAGAAACTCACTCATACTGGTAGAGTTCATTGAGCAACAAAGGCGTGAAGGGTCACCCATAAAAGAAGCATTGGTTCAAGCAGGCGCCAT
This sequence comes from Pseudomonadales bacterium, assembly GCA_016763855.1. Taxonomy (GTDB): domain Bacteria; phylum Pseudomonadota; class Gammaproteobacteria; order Pseudomonadales; family Azotimanducaceae; genus JAHRVQ01. The sequence continues at coordinate 49,347 of JAESSY010000021.1, read as the reverse complement.
TCGCATGCGCCCTATATTACTGACAGCGGGAACAACCCTACTCGGGAATTTGGTCATTACATTAGATCCTGTTTTTAGTGGATTAGCGATTGCGATTATTTTTGGGATTATTGCTTCGACCCTTTTTACTTTATTAGTTGTGCCAATAGTATATTTGTTGGTTTTTGATGATGTGCAGACTAACCTAAATAGTGATATATGAAATTAATGACGAGAAAATCTCTTATCCCTATAGCAGCGGTTTTTGGCTTGCTCATCGTTGTGGCATGGTATGCAGGTGCCTTCAAAAACAAGATAATGCCAGGTAGTGAAAGCCCTGAAGTAAATTCATCGCTTGAGCTACACCAAGTTAACCTGACATCCTTTCAGGACTGGGAGTCTGTTCCCGCAACAATAAAGGCTAAGCAAGCAACCGTTATCTCCTCTAGGCTTCTAGCAGGCATTAATGAGGTTAATGTTCGGGCAGGAGACAAGGTGATCAAAGGGCAAGTGCTCTTGCAAATGGAGAGTGCAGATCTTGAATCACGTACTGCTCAGGCCAGTGCTTCCATAAACTCTGTAGAAGCGCGGCTGAAAGAAGCTGAATTAAATCTAACGAGGGCGATTAACCTGATAGAGAGAAAATTGCTGGCTAAAGTTGACCTAGATAGAGCACAAGCAAGCCGTGATGCGCTGCAAGCTGAACTCGCACAGGCCGAGGAAAGATTGATTGAAGCGCAATCAACAGAATCCTATGCCACGATAATGGCACCCATTGATGGTGTGGTGGTTGATCGATTTGTGGAACCTGGCGATACAGCACAACCTGGGTTGAATCTTTTGTCTATCTACAATCCTTTGACACTCAGGGTGGAAGCGAATGTAAGAGAAAAGTTAGCATTGGCTTTGAAGCTTGGGCAAGCACTAGAAGTTATTATCCCATCCTTAAAGATACGTTTAGATGCTGAAATTGAAGAAATAGTACCCGCTGCTAATACTGCTTCTCGTAGTTTCCTAATAAAGAGTCGATTAGTAGCCAATAGGGCTTTACGGCCGGGTGTATATGCCAAATTAATGATACCGTTACAGATGAGCGAATTAATTCTAATTCCAGGTAATCGAATTGCTAGGGTAGGCCAACTAAATATCGTTTGGGTTGTCGAAAATAGTATCAGTGAAAGGCGATTCATAAAGCTGGGAAGATCATTTCCTGATGATCAGTACGAAGTAATATCTGGACTCACTGCGGGTGAGATGCTACTCCCGATTCAAAATGAAAAATAATTCTACTGCAGGATAAATTGGCCACTCCAGCCTTGATCATCCAACATAAAAGGTTTCAATATCTTTATGATTTTTTCACCTTCATCAATTAGTGCATCGCCACTCGATCTCGTTTCCAAGTTAAGTCGAAGTTTCGTTTCTGTCTTGGAGTTTCGAAGTGAAAAACGCCAGTCACCTGACATCTCAAGGCTAATGCCGTCTAGCGCATCAATTTTCTTTGCTTGGGGACCATAAATATTCATGATTTGATCTATTGCCTGATAATCGTCCTGTAAAGAGAGGCTGATTTCTTGAGTACACTTTACGGATTTCCTCATGGTATCCACCAACTCTTCTAAGGGGCATGTGGTAGATTGGACGATGACCAGTGTCATAAGCCAGGCCAACATACCTGAATCACATCCATTAAATTCACCAAAATAATGATGGCCCGAGAGCTCGCCTCCATATACGGCATTGTGTCTTTTCATTTGGCGTATGACAAAAGCGTGGCCGGTTTGTGACGGAACTGCTTTGCCATTATATTGCTGAATGATATCGAGTGTGTTCCAGCAAAGCTTTGTGTCGAAAACAATCGCTGCTCCTGGATTTTGTTGTAAGAAATACTCTGTAAAAATACCGACCATGTAATAACTAGGGATTAAATTACCGGCTTCATCAAAGATGGCACAACGATCACTGTCACCATCCCAGGCAACACCAAGCTCGAAATCACGAGAAGCCATAAATTGCTTCATATCTGCAGCATGCTTCGGATGACTTGGATCGACACCAAGAGAATCCAGCGTGCCGGGTTCTTGTTTATGCCAGAATGAATTAAGTTCGCAGCGTTTGCTTATCGGTACTGCTAAAGTGCTGGCAGTACCATGAAGGCCGTTGAGCGCCAAATTGCCAAGATGCCATTTTTCGTGATTAAGGCCGTTTGTTAAAAAGTGAACGTAATCAGGTACTAAGTCAAAATTGCTCAAGCTTCCTTTTAGGGGCATATCTATGTCAGATAGGTCAGGAAAATCTTCTAGTGCATTCATCCTACTTTCTATGTGCTTTAAACCTGATTCGTAGGTAATGGCCTCGCCGTTTTTTAGAATGCACTTTAAACCGTTATATCCTGGCGTATTGTGGCTGGCTGTAATGATAATGACGGCTTCAATATCTGCTTGAAATGATGCAAAGGATCCGAGTTCAGTAGCGCAAATCCCAAGGTTCAATACATCAATGCCACTCTGGCGGAGACTGATGTTGAGGGTTTCTTGTAATGCCAGGCTAGAATCTCTTGTATCTCGTCCCGTTGCAATTCGTCCACTCAACTTAAATTGAAGTACAAATTGAGGGCCAAAAGAGCGCACGAAGTTCTCGTTTATCTCTGTTGGATAACGTCCACGAATATCCCCCAGTCGAAAAACAGATTGTGGCACGAATCTCCTAACTCATTATTGGATTAACTAACCTAATAAATAAGTATAAACAATATTTGCCCTAATCGGATTAATTATCGAACAAGCAGTTTCACTGCGGGGTTTATATTCCTGCAACTAGATTAAATGCTGACCAATATTTACCTTTTACTTCCTTGAGTCGCGCAACAGCATGGGTATGGTTTGAATCTGCAATTACTGCAATTGCACCAGCTGGGTGCGGACTAATGTATCCTCGCCACATACCATCATCAATGTCATAGGTCTTGGTGGGTGAATACTGTGGCAGTAGCATCACCGTATATTGATCCTTGCCATCTTTGATCACTATATGAGCAACTTCATCCCCATCAACGGGGCAAACTGCAGCGTAAACCACATTTTCGATATTGGTTTCGATACCAAATCTATCCAGAACACTTTGTAGTTGTTCATTTCCTATAGCACGATGTTCCGCGCCATAAAACTCATGAGGTTTATGATTGATATGTGCAAGTACAGGTTCGGCTAAGGGCGTATCCTGATAAAACTGATACGATACTGATACAATCGCAAAAAAGGACGCGGCCATACTCAACCATAACCATCGCGTGGGCTTACGCTGTGGTTGTTTTAGAGAACGGTTAAGTAAAATTCTGGCCGCAAGACCCTCAGGTACCGCAACAGATAGAGCTTGATGGATAGATTTGTCAAGCCCTGAAATCTCTTGTTCAAATTGCGTGCAAGCGATACAGACATCACGGTGGCGGTTTGCTTCTGCATCCTCTGTATTGGGGTCACACAGTTTAAGTTGTCTAAATTCGAGACAGTTCATTTTTTGCTCTGTAATTCCTCTTCGCCTTCCAATTGTTTTCTTAATTTCTGCCGGGCTCTGTGTAAACGGGTTGCTACTGTATTTCTTGGTATGTCAAAAATACCTGCAATTTCCTGAAGGTTAAATCCCTCTAGTACTTGTAGAACGAGTGGTTCTCTATATTTGACCGGTAAAAGTCGTAGTGCATTTCGCAGAGCAAGAATTTCTGGTCGAGTGTCAAAGTCTTCTCTTTCAGATGGAAGAGTGTCTAATTCAACATCTGAATACTCAAGTTGTTTTCTTTCAAAACGTCTTGCATTTTCACGCCTTAGAATCGTCGTCAACCAGCTTTTAGCAGACTTTTCATCTTTAAGGGAACCGAGAAAACGCCATGCACGTAGATAGGTCTCTTGAACCAGATCTTCTGAAGTCGCTTTTTCACCACACAGCCAGTAGGCATATCGATATAGCCAGCCGCTGTAGGCCTCGACCAAGTTTGCGTAGAATACCTCTTTATCTTTCATAACTGATTGACCTGTTTGCGTGGAGGTATATTCCCCTTCATTAATATTTATAATTCTCTCACCCTCCAAACGTTACAAATATTCTTTGAATCATCATGTTAGCGCCCACTTGATGCAGTTAATAGACTGATACGTATCGTTTTAGCTTGCGGATGATTCGTTTGGCTGAATTGCAATCGATTAAGCGCAATTCCTGAACCCCTTATCGATGCTATTAATCAATGCCATAGGGGTCTATAAGCAAGCCGGATATCTCTAGGTGTTAAGACAAACATGGCGTTACTATTGCGCTAACAGTTGGTGGCTTGTGATAAAAATTTACCGAAAACAAGCTGTTCAAAAAAGAAGAAAAATATAATCGAAGTTACAGAGGAAAATTACCATGATGGATCTTGATATTCCAGAACGATTGATTCCAGTAAGAGACAAAATAGACAAGTTCGTAAGAACTGAAGTAGATCCGCTCACACAAGAATATTTGGATCAAGTGGGTGTTGGCGGAGATCGCTGGACACTAAATGACCGCCAGAATGAAATCATGGACGGATTAAAAGCAAAAGCTAAAGAAGCGGGTTTGTGGAATTTCTTCTTACCTGAGAGCCAAGGTGGAGCAGGGGTCAGCAATCTGGAATATGCGCACCTTGCAGAAGTTATGGCGAGGAATCCTATCGCGTCTGAGGTATTCAATTGTGCCGCGCCTGATACAGGTAATATGGAAGTCCTTGAGCGTTACGGAAGTGAAGCCCAAAAGAAAGAGTGGCTGGAGCCCTTGCTTGAAGGAAAAATCCGATCTGCGTTTGCGATGACTGAACCTGATGTAGCCTCTTCTGATGCAACCAATATTGCCACTCGCGCTGTCCTTGATGGCGACGAATGGGTTATTAATGGTGAGAAGCATTATGCATCGGGCGCAGGTGACTCTCGTTGTAAGGTGATGATTGTGATGGTGCAAACCAATCCAGATGCGCCTAAGCATCTTCGGCAATCACAGATTCTCGTTCCTCTTGATGCCAAAGGCGTTGATGTCATCAGGCCCATGTTTGTTTTTGGTAAAGATGACGCACCTCATGGCCACATGCATATAAAGTTAACTGATGTACGAGTTCCCAAAGAAAGTATCATTTTGGGAGAAGGTCGTGGCTTTGAGATTTCACAGGGTCGTCTTGGGCCAGGTCGAATTCACCATTGTATGCGTTCAATTGGCGTAGCCGAACGTGCTTTAGAATTATTGTGCAAACGTGCACTTTCTCGTACCGCTTTTGGTAAATCCCTGGCTGAACTAGGGGGCAACTATGATGTTATTGCAGATAGTAGAATCGAGTTGGATATGTGTCGTTTAGCGGTTCTTAAAGCGGCTCACATGATGGATACCATTGGTAACAAAGAGGCTCGTAAATACATTTCAGCCATTAAGGTTTCAGTGCCTAATATGACCTTGAAGGTCATTGATCGGGCTATTCAGATTTATGGTGCCTTGGGTGTGTCTCAAGATACGCCGCTGGCAGGCATGTGGACTAGTACGCGTACCTTGCGTCTAGCTGATGGACCGGACGAGGTTCATCGACGCGTCATTGCCCGAGAAGAGCTTAAGCAATACCAGTAGGGTCAGTTGTTGAACTTTAGATCGTATTAGTAGTAGGCTACAGCCTTGAGTGAGGGTAGAATACCCTCACGTCTACTAGTACATTTGGAGATTGAAGCTTGACCCAATTCGCCATATTGAGAATCTTAAAGCGATCCTTCATAGCACATCTGCTCGTCGTTTGTATCTCTTATTTGCCTAGCATTGTCTTAGCCGCAGTAGAAAAGCCCCCTTACAAAATAACCCGTGATATATATTTCGGTGATATTTCTCTACCTGACAAGGAACTTCAGTCACTCGATGTTTATTGGGAGGATAATGAAACCAAGCGCCCGGTGATTATTTATGTTCATGGCGGTGGTTGGGCATTTGGAGATAAAGCCGAAGTTAATTCCAAACCAGATTATTTTCTTCCCCAAGGTTTTTCCTTTGTGAGTATGAATTATCGGCTACGATGGGACTATAAGCTCTATGATCAGGCTGAGGATCTTGCCCTTGTCGTCATGTGGGTTCGTGAAAATGCTGATCAATTTGGATTTGATACAAAACGAATTATCTTAATGGGCCACGAATCTGGCGCGCACCTTGTATCGCTTGTCGGAACGGATGCTAGGTACTTAAAAGCACAGGGTTTATCTCTGTCTGATATCAGAGCAGTCGTTGCGATTGATACCTTAAGCTACGACGTGCCCAGAGTATTAAAAGAATTGGGATCTTTCATTCAGCGTCGGCAACATAAGTTAATATTTGGCGAAGACAGAATGGTTCAACTACAAGCTTCTCCCATTCATCATGCAAAACGCAATAAAGACATACCTCAATTTGCATTGCTATATGTGCCTGAAAATGAAAGCACCTTGATCCAGACAAAGGCATTTGCAAAAGCGCTTAGCTTAGCAAATGTCAATGTCATTATGATTCCCGGTAATGCCAAAACCAATCAGTCCTTAGATGTTGGACTAGGTCAGGAAGGGGATATTTCAACTATTGCGCTTATTGCCTTTCTTCGCGCGGTACTCTAGAGGCAGCAATGGCTGTTGTTATCACACAGAAAGACATTGTTCGATATTGTCTATTGTTGGCAATGATTTTTCTTTGGATGTCTCCCTTCTTTGAGATTGAGGCCTCTGAAATTGAAGGCTCTGAAACTGAGAATGCTGAATTCCCCCAATACATAACGAAATCAGAATTACAAAACAAGTTAGTATTGCTAGAACGGTTCGGCGTGAAGATTCCAACGACACTTGTGTCCGCAGTCAATCGTTTAAATGAAGTCGAACAAGAGACTGCTCAACACCTTAATCAATGGTCTACATGGCTCTTAGAAGATCCGAGAAAGCTGGGTAAAATTGGCTATGCAAACGAGCCACTTATCGCAGGCACAGTCGCGAATATTGAGCAAAGAATACAGATAGGAACCCGGATATCAACAGGAGGTGGTTTCCTCATCGCTAAACACTGGCTTCATCCGATCCAATTTCAGTTTGAAAATAAAGATCAGGCTAATTTTATCAGCGCTACAGGTAGTCATTCAAAAGTTAAATTTGAAATCATTCTAGAGGCGATAGCAGGTATACACGGTGGACTTGATAGTAAAATTGAATTGCCTTTTTTTCGTTTGATAGAAGGTAGTCTGGAGGAGGGGGACGAACTTTTAATTAAACATAAAAATCTAACACTACCAGAAACTGCCACAGACGCTTTTTCTTTACCAGTCTACTTTCGAGAGACTGCAGAAAGCGCATTAACAGAGTTCCAAAATGAGACATTGAGAGTCTACGGAGGTGTTCTAAACAGTGTGGAGGTGATTGTTCCGACTTATGTTAGACCGGGTATAGGATTCTCGGCAAAATTATTTTTAAAAGACAAGTTCGGAAATTTAGCAGAAGGCAGAATGCCTTCATTTGATCTAACAGTCGATGGGGAATTATATCAACGGGTACCCGCCGGAAGCGGTAACAAGCACGTCATCGAAGGAATTGAGCTTAACTATGGGACTCGACGTTTAATAGAAGTAAAGTCTAGCGGTGGTGGTATTCGTGCGAGCTCAAACCCCTTTCGCTTAATCAATACGCGTAAAAAGGTTCTCTGGGGTGACCCTAATGCTTCAATTGAATTGGGAGAAGGCATCAGTGGTTCCATTAAGCCACAACTGGATTTTTCGATAAGCGCTATCCATGATGAATATCTCACGAAAGCAAGATGGCAGTCGATTCAAGGTCAGAAATCATGGGTCTGGGGAAAAGACTTCTTGAGTGGCGGGTTTCATCAGATTATATCTGCATGGCGAGAACAAGGTATTCAATCTCAAACTCAACTCGTCACAAAAATGTTGAGTCAAGATGTCCTCAGCATTGCCTCAGCGGCTAACCCGATTGATGATCGCTTTCTCAATAATAAGCAAACTCGTTTTGTAGAGTTGGTGTCAAATAATGCTCACTTTGAAACTCAAGCAAATGTCTTGTTGGGAAAAGGGTATCGAATGGGGTTCACGGGGTCTAATCACAGCCATCTTATTCCCTTGGGCGCGCGGGTGGATGCGGCATTAACCGCTGTTATGGTAGAAGATGGTGAGGATTGGCTTACGGCATTTAAACGCGGCAGTACCTACGTCACAACGGGACATCGCGCATTGCTGGAGTTTTCCGTTAACAATGCACAACCGGGTCAGAGAGCAGTTTCAGATGATATTCGAGTCATAGAAGGCAGGGTAGAGGGTACCTTTGGCATTCATAAAATTGAAATTGTTAAAAATGGCAAGGTGATTTACACAGACACGGTGAGTCGTATCCTTACCGATGAAGAACAAGGACAGCTAAAAGTCTCCTTCCGTTCTGAATCAGCACCTCATAAGGGTCAGCGAGATCTACCCCGAAATGGTCGAGAATGGATTGGTTTTTTCCGTAGTGATGCCTTGATATCAAACGTAGAAGCCCCGGGATTTGTTGACACTGCAAGACAAGGGATTGTTCAGAGTCAGAAGAATCGAATCGACTTTATTACTTGGACAAGAGGAACTGAGAGCATTTTTATGCTTGGGTTTGAAACACTCGCCAAAGACACTGTTTTTGAACTTAACTTGAGAGAAGCTCATGAGGAAATTGATGTAAAGCCTCTTACGCGTCCTTCGAGTGAGATACCTGCGGTGAGACAGCTAGTGAGTCTATTTGATTTGGTCGAAGGACCTGTCAAAAGACAAATCAGAATCAACGGTTATTCAGACGAGATCACCTTTGAGTTTGTCAATGCTCAGGTTACGTCTAGTGCGTCATTCAAATTTGTTGATACTAGCGCTGCGCGAGACGGGGACTACTATTATGTACGGGTTCAACAACTTGATGATCAAATGGCATGGAGCAGTCCAGTTTTCGTCGGGGGTTTCGATCAGCCTTAAATGTTCATTTTGTTTTCTGCTGTTATTGGTTTTTGCTTGCACGAGCTCTGGATCCCAGCTTGAAGGTAAGCCCCTTAGCCTTTGGCAAATTGATCACGGAGAAGCAAGAGTCTATTTGCTTGGCTCTGTTCATGCCCTAAAACCTGAACATTATCCTCTTTCAAAAACAATTGAAGATGCCTATAGCCAATCTGACATCACAGTGTTCGAAATTGAATTGGGTAGATTGTCATCCTATGAAATTGCTTTAATCATGCAGGAATTGGGTTCATACACCACACCTCATAGTGTCGAATCAGCGATATCGGAAAAAACACTTCGTTTACTAAATAAGTACATCAAGGAAAATAAATTAAAAACGGGTGTATTTAGTCAGTTAAAACCTTGGATGATTTCTCTACAAATTGCGCTCTATGAAATGAGAAAATCGGGGTACGATTCTAACTTGGGCATTGATCAATATTTTCAGATGAAAGCACAAAAAGAAGGCAAGCCTATCATTCAGCTAGAAAGTTTTCGAGAGCAAATAGAATTGTTGGCAGGTGACGATAAGGTATTGCAGGATCTCACTTTGCAAGCGACCTTGCAAGAGAGCGAAACCGTCAGCTCACTGATTGGTGAACTAGTCTTAGCCTGGAAAAACGGTGCTGCAGACGAGATGTACGCTATTTCAACGAGAGATGAAAGCCGTTACCCCGAACTGAAGGGCCAAATGGAGAGATTGCTGGATGATCGTAATATTAAGATGGCAGCCAAAATCAAAGGCTTTCTGAAAGGGAAGGAACATTATTTCGTTGTGGTAGGCGCTTTGCATATGGGCGGACAGAAAGGTTTGCTGAAATTGTTAGGAGATGATTTTAAGGTAATACAAATGTATGAGTGACATTTTTAAAGATCAGCGCATACTTAAATATTCAGCTTGAGAAGTCCGATTTAGATAGTTAAATGGATCTTCCGGTGTTCCCATATATCGAATTTCAAAGTAAAGTCCTGATTTTTCTTCATTGAGTAGTTGCCCCACATCTCCGATTAATTGACCGCGACGAACGGTGTCACCTTTAATGACATAGTTGAACTGATTATTCGCGTATACAGAAACCAATTCGTTTTCATGCTGTATTACAATGACATTTCCATATCCTCGAATTTCCTTGGCGCTGTAAATGACGACGCCATCATTGATAGCCAGTACCGGAGCGCCTAATTCCGCCGAAATATTGATACCTTGATGATGAGGCTTGTAATCAATTGAATTGGCATCGAGCATGGCAAAATTCACAGGCCAGGAGAAATCACTTCTCGATGCTATCTGTTTATCACGGGGGAAAAGTGTATTCAGTCGCTTTGCCGAGGGAATTTGTAAAGGCCTAATTTGTTGCGCCACCGTTTGTTGCGCCGACATAGGTTGTACTGCCGACCTTTCTGCGACAGAAGCATCTACATTTTCGAACCCCATAAATGCCATACTGGTCATGACAATGGCAAAGAATGAAGAAAGAACTGCTTGTTTTGAATTTTCCATCCATTTAGATTTGTTGGGTTTTACATGATCATTTTTAAATCCTTGCAGTGTTACTTGGGTTTCCCGCATTGCTTTAGTTGAATCTTTCATCGCAAGTCTCATCTGCTGTAGCGTTTGCTTGGTATCTATTTCATTCGATTTCAAGAGAGAAATGGTTTCCAAATATTTGTGTTCGTGTTTCTCCACCGCTTGTAGTCTTTCAGAGTAGTTCTGCAAAGTGTGATCGCGATCTTGTATCGAAGCCTTCAGTTGATTGTTGTGCTTTATAAGTTGTCGATTTCTCTTCTCGGAATCCGATATCTGTGTTTTCAAATTACGATTTGATGCAACGACATCCTCTAGGGTAACGGAAATTCCCATTACTTTATTGGAGAGAGAATCTATTGAGTCCTTGTCGCTTTCTCTTGAAGAATTGATTGATTGTTGACTCCGAATGTTATGTTCGAGCCTATTTAATCGAGAGCTCATCTCTGTTGTGTCTTGATCATCGAGTCTGCTTTCTAACAGCTCCTGATAGTTTCCCAGCTTATGATTAACATCATCTATATCTTGCTTGTAATGATCAATCCTGTTCGATTGTGCTCTGTCGTTGTTTCTCTGCTCATGCATGAATTCCCGGTTCTGGTTTCTCATTTCCAGGCTCTCTTCTCTTAGGGTTTTTATTTCCTTCGCTACATTTTGATTGAGAAGATCAAATTCCATATTTAGACTCGAAATCATCTCGCCTTGATGTTCAATTACACCGTTTTGTTGTTTCTCCTTGTTATCAATTTCCTGAAGTAACTGATTCTTAATTTCATCACCGAGGCGTTCAAGGGCAGATTTCATACTTGATTTAAGAATCGAGTGTTCTTCAAACAGTGTGGTTTTATTCGATTTTAGCGCTGTTCGGATTTCCATTTCCAATTCACGCATTTGTTCGACTTGCTTACCTAGCAAGTCATTTTGAATATTGTCTTGATGGTTTTCTATGTCCCTGATTCGACTATCTTGATCACCAAAAAATGTTTCTAGTTTTCGAGCTCTAGTTTCATATTGGATTACTGAATCCTTATAACGTTTTAGTTCCGTATGATAGTTTTCGATTCGGGATTGGTAGTCTCGTAATATTTCGCTATGGGAAGAAGTGCTTTGCTTGCAATAATCTAATTCCTCGGTGTATTGATCTAATCGATTTTGACAGTTATCGATATTGGTCTGAAATTCCTGAACACCAGTACGCAGGGATAACATATCCCTAATGTCAGCTTGAAGTATTTTGGATTCATCTAATAGTTCAATAGCGGTTTGTTCTGTTTCTCTATGGGCTTTACCAGTGGCTTCCAGACCGCGCATAAAATCATCATTAATTTGCTCAGACTTTGTAATGCAATTTTTCAACTTCATGTAGGCATCTCGTGACTTGTCCACGATCTCAACAGATTCTTTTTTCAGCGACACAAGTGATGACAATTCTTCATTTGTTTTCTCGCATAATGCTTTAACTTCCCCTGCAGATGCTGTTAATTCAGATCGGACAATTAGAGTGTCGTTAACCACTTGCCGGACTTCGGCTGTTACCAGCCTGGAATCTACACTTGCTTGCTCAACTTCTTCACGGGCGATTTCAAGTTTTACTACGGAGCTACGCACCTCTCGCGACAATGTTTGGGACGCATTATTCAAATTTTCTGATTCGGCTAAGGCAGTTTTAGCACTTTTGAGCGTTGCGAGCATTTGACCGTTTAGGACTTGTGACTCTGCATTAAGTTTGTTTGACTCTTGATTTAAAACCTGCCCTTGGGCATTAGTTCTACTGGCATCGTCAACTTGATGCTGGTTTTCATCAAACAGTTCTTGCAGTTTTTCTTTCAGTATATTGAGCCTTTCAACTAGGCCCGAATTGTTTTTGTTAATAAGCTCAAAGTCTTGATTGATCACTCGGATTTCTTGGTGAAGGGCGAGAGAGTGGCTGTTGATTTCCTGAGATAAAGCTTGGGTATTCACGCTTTCTTTTTGGACAGACAGTGACTGTTTATTCATTTCAGCACCCGTCTTGATCAGTAACTTGCTCTCGGCATTCAGTTCTTCTGATTGATATTGAAGTTGTTGTGTATCGTCAAGGATTTGTGTTTTGAATCGGAAAAATTCATTCAGTGCGCCATCGATATCTGTGATGGCTTTATTACATTGTTCGTGCAACGACATTGTGGTGACATTCAAATTCAGACCTTCATTCACTAGTCTCGAGCTTGTGTCGTTAAGCGCAACAGTTTCATCATAAAAGTCTTGGCTTTTGTCGAGGTTCTCAGTCAATCGTTTTGTTAGTAAATTACTCGCAGTTTCAGCTTTATTCAAACTCATCTTAGATCGCTGTTGGAAACGATCTACTGCTTCATCAACTTTTGAATTGTTTGTGCTTAATTGTTCTTCCAGCTTATGATCCAATTTCTTGTTTGAAGCTTCAATAGCATCGCGCAACTTAAGTTTTATGATGTCGCCATGGTAATCTGTAAATCCTTTCAATTTTGAAATGGATTCAAGTTCTAATTCTGCAATGTTTCGCGTTAAATCCTCGCATAAGGATGCTTGTTTGCCTTCGTAATGATCCACGCTTTCAGAAAGTGAATTCCTCAATTCGGAAAAACAATGGTGGTTTTCTTCGCTTTGTTTGTTTAATGATTCAGTGCGGCACAGAAGGGCATCACTTTCGCCAATTTGAGCTTGAGCAATTTGTGTTGTTTTATTACTGAGGACGATTGTCTTTCGTGACTCATTTTCAATTGCTTCTAAAGATTTAAGCTGGGCTATGCTTGAATCTTTAATCTCTATTGATTCCTCAGTCAGTTTTTTAAGATCTAACTTAGTTTGAACTAATTCTTCAGCCAATGCCCGAATTTGGCTATTGATAATCTGACTCTGTTCGTGTGATGTACTCAACTGTCGATTCAACTGAATACTCTCTGCTGCTGTTTTTAATGCCTCGATGTTTAGTGAGCGGGTTTTTTGATTAAGCCTGTCTGTAGCCTGGTGTTGAGCACGGGAGAGCTTACTCAGATATTTTGATTCTTCAATGTGAGCTTTGGATAGTGTATTGATGGATTCCGAACGTTCATTGGTTTCCTTACTTTTTGCCTTTGTCATTAGTAACGCTTTGTTAATGTTCCGGCTTCGATCCTGAAGTCTGCGGCTTTGTCGGTTCAAGCGCTCTGCATCGGTAATTTTTGTCGCTGTGACTTCATTCATTCGCTCACTACGTTCATTAATGCGTAATGCGTCTTTATTTAACTCCTCAGTTAGAGTTTTTAAGGCCTGGGCTTGATCATTTGCTCTTTGAAATTCATTGTTCAGATGCATGAGCTCTTTTATCGGTGAGCTGGGCATAGCGCTAATCTTGTTGGCACTCAGCTCTCGCTTTTCACTTTCCCTAAGAAAAGACAGTTTACGCTCAAGCCAGAAAACACGATATTCCAGTGCTTTTCGGGATTTTGGTAATGGCGTTTTTCTATTTCTATCGTCCATTTTAGATCTCACCAATAATGCTACTCTTAGTGTCAATCTCTTATTGTCAGACTCTTATTGTCAGAGAAGTGACACACTACCTTTTATATATAGACCATTTTTTGGCTTCGTCAATATTTTGGTTGCGTAGCTAAATAATAGTGTCAATATTGACTTTATTATTGAGACGGCAACCTATGCTGTTGTTATGTCGAGGCGATGTCACTATCCTTTATTTTTAAAACAGCTGAGATCGAAAATGAAATACCTGCATACCATGGTCCGTGTCACGGATATTGATAAATCCCTCGCTTTTTATTGCACACATTTAGGACTGGAAGAATTATCTCGTTATGAGAATGAGGAAGGGCGGTTCACCTTAGTTTTTCTTGCCGCGCCAGGGAATAAAGAAGCCCAAGTTGAACTGACCTATAACTGGGATCCAGAAGAAATAGGAGATAGTAGCCGTAACTTTGGTCATTTGGCTTATGCAGTAGAAAATATTTATGAAACCTGCCAAAAGTTAATGGATGGAGGCGTGGTGATCAATCGTCCCCCAAGAGACGGTCGTATGGCATTTATTAAGTCTCCTGATAACATCTCAGTAGAATTATTGCAGAAAGGTAAGTCGCTGGCCCCTGAAGAGCCCTGGTCTTCCATGGAAAATACGGGTAGCTGGTAGGTGACAACTTTCTATTTGATTAGGCATGGACAGATAGATGCCAATGTTGAACGTCTTTGGCATGGTTCCACTGATAGCCCGTTGAATGAAATCGGATGTTCTCAAGCAGAAAAAATGGGTCGCTATATATCCTTAAAATATCCATGTATATCAAAGATATACAGTAGTCCGTTAAAGAGAACTATAACAACTGCTGAAGCCCTGTCTGAGCACTATGATCTAGAACCAGTACCTCATTCAGGCCTACGGGAATATGGTGTTGGTGAGTGGGAAGGTCATGATTATGATGCCATTATTGATAAATACCAATTTATGACCCAGCTAGAGCAAGATCATAATTTTGCGCCTCCCGGAGGAGATTCTTTAAGTGATGTACGCCATCGTATGCTTGCCGCATTTGAAGAAATTAGAGATAAGCACCCTGAGGAGCACATTGCGATAGTGGGGCACGGTGCAGCCTTTGCAATCGCTATGTCGGTCGTACTACTGGGTAAGGCCTTCCCTTTTTATGAATACCATATGGATAATACCGGTGTCAGCGTTCTCCACTGGGGCCCCGATCCCGAGCTCGTACATTTTAATGAAACGGCACACCTAGCTTAGACGACCCTAGACAACTTAGTGCAGAGAGAGAATTTGATATTGTAGGGTTTATTGGATTACTGTAGAACATGCTGATGTATTGTATTAGCTTCTAGGCATTCCATTGGCAATATCAGTCTGTTGGGATATGGTCTGTTGTAATAAGAAGTCCTAGGATAGGGAGTTTTTTGAGAAGGAGTTTTCGTGGTAGATGCAGTAGACGAACGAACAGATGGCAAAACAGAAGGAGTTGCCCTAAATCTGGCATTGGGGATAGATAAGGATGAGATACTCCAATCCATTCAGGATCTAATAGACCAGTTAACACAACATCCGAAGGTACTTGGGGAAGTTTGGCAAGAGCTGATGACCTCCACAGTATCAATTACGATGGGATTAAGTAATCTGGATTTAAGCCAAGATCGAAGGTTTTCTGATCCTGCCTGGCAGGAAAACCCTTTTTACAAAAGGATAGGGCAATACTATCTAGCGGTCTGTAAAGCTCTGGATACCTGGCTTGAGGGCAGTGATTTAGATGAGATGGCAGAAAAGAGGGCCCGCTTTTTGCTCCGCATACTTAAAGATCTACTCGCACCAGTGAATAATATCTATTCAAACCCAAATGCAATGAAGGCATTGTTTGAAAGCCGCGGGTCGAGTTTGGTACAGGGAGTAAAGAATTTTCTCGATGATATCAAGCACAATCATGGATATCCCGCTGTCGCAGATCGGAATGCATTTGAGATTGGAGTGGATGTTGCCGCAAGCAATGGATCTGTCATATTGCGGACCGATATACTGGAGCTAATTCAGTATGAACCTACCACCGAAAAAGTCCATGAAACCCCCTTTCTATATGTCTTTAGCCAGGTGAATCGGTTTTATCTTGGAGACCTTACGCCCGATAGAAGCTTGTTCCAAGAGTTACTTGAAGCGGGTATAAGCGTTTTTGCAGTCAGCTGGAAGAATCCCACCGTTGAGAATAAAGATTGGTCCTTGGAAAACTATGCACTTGAAATAATTGAAGCCATTGACTGTGTTCGTAAAATCACCCAGAAAGACAAAATTAGTCTGATGGGGCTCTGTGCAGGGGGCATTACGACAGCCAGTGCGGCCGGATTACTCAACGCACGAGGGGATGATTGGATAAATTCACATTCCCTATTCGTGAACGTATTGGACAATCGGCCTGAAGATAGTGATTTTGGCCTATTTGTCTCAGAAAGGTCTATAGAAAATCAAAAAGCACGGGTGCAATCAGCCGGTGTATTTGACGAAAAAGACGTATTCGAAATGTTTGCCTGGCTCACACCTGAAGAAAGCGTGATGACTTTTTACAGAGATAATTACTTATTAGGAAAACCACCGCCCAAACATCCACTCTTGTTTTGGTCAATGGACTATACCCGCGTCGCTGCTGGCTTGCAGTGCGACTATCTAGATCTAGCCTGGCAGAATAAAATGGCAAAACGGGAATTGCGGCTAGCCAATAAAACCGTTGATCTGAGCAAAATTGAACACGATGTCTACATCATGGCTGGCAGTACGGATCACATTACCCCCTGGCGCGCCTGTTACCGGACAACGGAACTGTTTGGGGGAAATGTTGAATTCATATTAACGAATCAAAATCACACCCAGACAATCAGTAATAAACCTAACAAATACATGAAATACTGGATTGCAGAAGCATTGCCAAAGGATGTGGATGAATGGATTTCTCTGGCGGAGGAGGTCAAAGGATCGTGGCGTGTTCACTGGATAGATTGGCTGAAAGAGCGGTCTGGCAAGGAAGTCGAGGCAACAGCTAACCTTGGATCTGAGGATTATCCACCCCTAGATCCTGCGCCAGGGCGCTATGTTGTTGGGTAATCGGTACAAGAAATAAAAGGAAAAACAAGCAAGAAATATCAGTAATAACCTTCGATAATAAGAGCAAAGAGGATATTTATGGCAACCTACATCATGTTAAGCAACTTAACGGAATATGGACGGAAAACCCTAAAAGAGCGTCCAGAGCGTCTTAAAGAAGTTAATAAGGAAATAGAATCTATGGGGGCCCGGGTTAAGGCCCAGTATGCAACGATGGGTGGCTATGATTTTGTCAATATCATTGAAGCCCCATCAAATGAGGTCATGGCACGTTTAGCAGTAGAGCTCGGTTCTCGGGGAACTATCCAAATCACAACCTTGCCTGCAATCGCCGTCGATGACTTTGTAGAGATGCTTTCAGGTAATTCAGTAGGCGGCGATTAAATGCCGGCCTATGTGCTGTTAACAAGGCTCAACGCCGAAGCATTGCGTCAAATAGCCGAAGATCCCAAAGTTCTTGTCGGTGTTCGACAAACCCTGGAGGATTATGAAGCAAATATACTCGCTGATTACCATGTTTTAGGTAAGTTCAACCACTGCACCATTTTCGAAATATCAGATAACTTCCGCGCTCAAAAAGCAACTCTGCATCAAGAACTAACCAGCGCAAAAGATACCATGCTCCTACCGGCGATTGATTACGAATTGTTCCAGCGTATGCTGAAACAGGAAATTCGAACCGAGGGGCCCCACGAATGGCAAATTCTTTGGTGGGCAAAACTCGCGCGTTTTTGTTTCCGTTGGTATCAATTCTCCCGCTGGATGTGGCGTTACTGCAAACCCTTCACCGTGACTGGATTAGAGCACTTTAGTGACATTAAAGGTCCCTGCATCGTTGTTGGAAATCATACGAGTCATTTTGATGCGCTCGCACTGTTTCACGGCCTGCCTCAACGCATCAAATGGAATATCTATTTCGGTGCTGCTGCAGACAGATGGTTTCTAAAAGATGGGGGTGGTAGGAAAGAAATCGCTTTACAACCTTGGTATAACTCCTTGATTGGTGGTAACTTTCCAATCAAAAGAGGAGGGGGTTCCAAAACCCTCGACTATTCCAAATGGCTACTAGATCAAGGGGCAAATCTAGCGATTTTTCCTGAAGGTACTAGATCAACGTCAAAGAAAATGAGCCGCTTTAAACATGGTGTTGCCTTACTCGCAATAGAAAAGAAAGTGCCCGTTGTGCCTATTTATCTTGCGGGGTTAAGTAAGTTACGGCCAAAAGGCAGCCGAGAGGTTTTTCCTGGGCCAGCCTCAGCTCATATACAACCCCCCATTATTCTGCCCGATGATGTATCAGTCCCGGATGCAACCAGACTGATTTATGACGCGCTTAATGCACCCCACACCAGAGTCATGGAGCACGGTGATGATGCAGGTCGCTGGAATTGGCGTGAGCCCCTCTCATGAGTACCAGAGATCAGATCAGAAACATACGATCAACTGCACTACTGGCACCGCCTATAACGTTGGCACCCGCTTTTCGTGATTTACCTGAGTTATCGACGTTGCTTAAAAAAGGGAGCCCTTATAAGACGCTGTCAGCGGTTCATAAGAATATAGGAGAGACCTCCGCAGGCTGGTTTAGAAACTTTTGGGCTCTGGGGGGCAAAGTGGTATTTGATGGGGCAGAGGACTATTTTTATAATCCCTTGTTTATTGATGCAGCAAAGCGTTCCTTTCAAGCTGAAATTATTCGCCCCGTTGCCATGATGACTAATTTGAACTTGCCCGCAAAAGGCTCACCGAAACATCTCGATTTGCCTTTCTTTAGAGGGTTGCAGAATCGAGAGGTGCCTAGCTGGATGCTTGCCAGTATGGGATATTCGCAGCTGTTTCATGAATGGGCAATTCCCGTAGCGTCTGCTATTACGTGGTTTTATCCTGGTCCCGGAGGCGATTTTGAGTATTGGCCAGACGGGATTGATCAAGCATCAAAATTGGAGACTGCGCCATTTCTAAACAGGGCGGTCTTAGCTGACAACGAATATATGTACCATCGTGTAGGGGCATTGGGGCCTGGGTCAAAGCAGTTGGCCTACGAAGATATAGGGTATTCAGCGACACTAAGATTGTCGGATGAAAAACAATGGCTGGTTGAAGAAAATGACAATGTGCTCTACCGCTTTGACTATGAAGAAGTCCGCATCTCTATTTTGTGGAAAGCCCATTGTTTCAAAAACCAAGCAGAGGCTGATTCCTACGAAGATCATTCTCATGATCTATCGGCTGCAACGGTTGTGGACATATTCTCATCAGCGCTCAAGGCAAAAGGGATTCAGGTAAAAGAACCCGATGATCTTTATACAGATGAAGAATGGAAAAAGCTTCTTATAAAAGAATATGGCCGTTAATGAATACGGTAGCTAAGGTAATATACAGCTGACTCTGCCAAATTAAATTCTACGGCTCAGTCTCCCCACATAACACACCGGGCTAAACGAGGCCTTTATGTTTATCACACCAACTGACTGGCTCAATAAGCGCCCAACGATATCAAGAAACTATCGGCGAGATGAAAATGCCGTCATGGCTGAGTTACTCCCCATCGCAACCATTAGCCCAGCGCGTCGAAATCAAGCCTGGAACCGCGCCCGAGATCTGGTGGTGGGTATTCGCTTATCTCCCCTAGGCAAAGGAGGAGTAGATGCACTACTCAGTGAATTTGCGCTCTCTTCAGAAGAAGGGGTGGTTTTGATGTGCCTAGCAGAGGCCCTATTGCGTATTCCTGATAAAATCACTACTGATCGCCTCATCCGAGATAAATTAGGTGGAGGAGATTGGGTATCTCACCTTGGTAATAGTGAGTCACTTTTCGTCAATGCCTCAGCATGGGGTTTGTTACTGACCGGTAAGGTTGTTTCCTATAAAGATGAAGACCAGCAAGCCAATGTGCTAAAGCGTGCAATTAACCGTCTGGGAGAACCCGTTATTCGATCTTCTATTAGAATTGCGATGCAGATTATGGGCGCGCAATTTGTCATGGGAACTAACATTCAGTCTGCGCTCAAAAGAGCACGAGCCCAAGAAGCACAAGGATACCAATACTCCTACGATATGTTAGGAGAAGGGGCCAGAACTATGGAGGGTGCAGATCGCTATCTCCAAAGTTACCATCAGGCGATTGAGAAAATTGGTCAGTCAGCAAATGAGCGGGGTCCATTGTTGAGCCCCGGTATTTCGGTTAAGTTGTCTGCAATTCACCCGCGTTATGAACTGGCACAACGAAACCGCGTCATTTCTGAGTTGGTTCCTAGATTGAAACAATTGGCCGTCGCCGCGAAACATTATGATGTCGGCTTCACTGTGGATGCAGAAGAAGCGGATAGACTAGATCTTAGTCTTGAAATTATCGAGCTTGTATTTAGTGATCAGGATCTAGACGGCTGGCAGGGATTTGGAATTGCGATCCAGGCATATCAAAAGCGCGCACTTGAAGTAGTTGATTGGGTGAAGGACTTATCTGTTCAAGTGGGTCGGAAGATGATGGTTCGCCTGGTTAAAGGTGCCTATTGGGATTCTGAAATTAAATGGAGTCAAGAAGGTGGATACGAAGACTATCCTGTATTTACCCGTAAACAATCAACAGATGTCTGTTATCAAGCTTGCGCGCGCCGATTACTAGCCTATCGGGAATACTTGTATCCCCAATTTGCGTCCCACAATGCCTATACCGTTGCCACAATATTGGCTTTGGACGATAACGATTCTCCACAAGATCTAAAGCGACAGGGTTATGAGTTTCAGCGGCTTCATGGCATGGGAGAGTCTCTCTACAACCAGATTCTGGAAGAAGAAAAGGTTCCCTGTAGGATCTATGCCCCAGTTGGCGAACACGCGAATCTGTTGGCCTATCTTGTTCGACGATTGTTAGAAAACGGTGCCAATAGCTCATTTGTTAATAATATTGTGGATGAGGCGATTCCCATTGAGAGCTTACTCAATGACCCAGTTGAAACAGTGCGAAGTTGGCAAACGATTCGAAATGAACGTATTGCTTTGCCTGGTGATCTATACGATGTTTCTGGTGAGGGTAGGAAAAATTCAATTGGAGATGACCTCAGTGATATCCCAACGCTAGAAAGAATAAAAACATCCATGAGTGACTGCTTGGAAGCTCAGAATTTAGATCATGGTGAAGTTGATATTTTTAATCCCAGCGCTCTCACAGAAAAGGTGGGTTCAATCTCATATCAGAGCCAGAAACAAATGTTGAGTGCGCTTGATCGCGCCGTAAAAGAATTTCCATCCTGGTCTACACGTGAAGTGGCGGATAGGGTAAATCTACTGCGAAAACTTGCGGACGCTTTAGAAGACAAGCGATTTGAGTTTGCGGCACTCTGTATCAAAGAAGCTGGGAAAACCCTTCCTGATGCGCTTTCAGAAGTACGAGAAGCCATTGATTTTTGTCGTTATTACGCCGACCAAGCTTTACTACTGAAACCCAACTATCAATCAAGAGGGGTAATACTTTGCATCAGTCCCTGGAATTTCCCACTGGCGATCTTTCTGGGTCAAGTGAGTGCAGCACTAGTGTCAGGCAATACAGTATTGGCAAAACCTGCTGAACAGACAACGCTTATCGCCTTAATGCTGAAGAAGCTTATGATAGAAACCGGGTTTCCATTGTCAGCGATGGAAATCATCAGTAGCCCCGGCCATCCTGTCGGAGCTTATTTGGTGCCGGATTCTAGAATACGCGCAGTGATGTTTACGGGTTCAAGTGATACCGCCAGATTAATTGCCCGCGGCCTAGCGGATCGAGCGGACAGCCACATACCACTTATAGCGGAGACAGGAGGGCAAAATGCCATGATAGTTGATTCAACTGCTTTGCCTGAACAGGTCGTCGATGACGTTATCATGTCGGGGTTTCTCAGTGCGGGTCAAAGATGCTCAGCACTCAGAGTACTATTTTTACAGGAAGAGATTGCTGATGCTGTGATCAGGATGATCAAAGGCGCAATGAATGAATTGATCGTAGCCAATCCGGCGTTACTCAGCACCGATATTGGTCCTCTGATTGATGAAAAAGCGAAATCACGATTGTATGCACATCTGGCTTATCTTTCGGGCTTGGGGTCGAAAGCAAAATGTCTTCATCAACTTGATCTCGATTCAGATTTGGATGGACATTACTTTGCACCTTGTCTTTATGAAATAGATTCCTTATCCATTCTAGAAGAAGAAGTATTCGGACCCATCGTTCATATTGTGCGATATAAGGCAAAAGATCTTGAGGGGCTGATTGAACAGATAAATCAAACCAGCTATGGACTGACTTTGGGGATCCACAGTCGTATTCAGACAATGTGTGAAACCGTAGCTCGGCGTGTGAAGGTAGGCAATATCTATGTGAACAGGAATATGATTGGTGCAGTTGTGGGTGTCCAACCCTTTGGTGGTTGCGCTTTGTCTGGTACCGGCCCCAAGGCCAGTGGTCCTGCTTATTTAAAGCGGTTAGTGACTTATTCAAAACAGTATTGTTCACTGGATGAAAGAGATTTACCACTAGGTGAGAAAGAAAACCTGCCTTTCAAAGAGAATACTCTTATGAATCAAACCCAACAACATTGGTCGTTACTTGAACCCTATCAGCGGGTATCGGTCATCCGTCGAGTCCTTGCACAGCTATCTAAAGAAAGTTTATTTGATGCGGAAACATTAGAATCCCTAATCTTGACAACCGAAACTTTAATAGAAGAACTGGATTATTTTCTCCCTCAAAAAATGCCTGGGCCCACAGGTGAAAGTAACATCTTGAGCCATGAAGCTCGGGGGATAATGGCCCTGCTTTGGGAAGAGTCCATGTTGCCGACTAGTGCGCTGGCCCGAATATTTGCAGGATTGATGAGCGGCAATGCAGTTTTTCTTTACGTAGAAAGTCGTCACATGAAATGTGCTAAAAATTTAGTAAACATATTTGAAAAATCTGGATTACCAAATGACTTGGTTGTATTTCATGTACTTACTGAAGCCGGGATTAAAAATAAGTCCTTAAAAGCGATACTAGTGATAGAAAATTCTCGATATACGAAGTCTTTGGAAATTCTTTTGTCCCGGGGTAGCGGGGCGCTGACACCGCTTATTCAAAACCTAGATCTGGATCGTTTTAGTTTTGAGAAAACCGTTACTATAGATACCACTGCTGCGGGTGGAAATGCCTCACTGATGAGCCTGTAAAAACCAAACCTTTTCTGTTTGGTTTTTATATACTCAAATATTGTTAATAAAGATGTTTTTTTTCTAGATTTAATCTTAGTGAGGACACACGTTTGTGAGTGAAAGTAAAAAAGACTTGGAAGAATTCCAAAGAGAAATAAGCCATTGGTTAAAGGCCAATAAACCTGCTGATCCTGAGTTTTTGTTACCAGAAACATTTATGGAGGTAGGTACTGACAGGCAATTTGATTTTCTTCGTAATTGGCAACAAAAGGTTTATGAAGCGGGGTATTTGGGCATGGCCTGGCCGGAAGAATATGGCGGCAGAGGTCGGCACCAAGAATATCAAAATATAGTTAATAGAGAGATGGCTGAGCAACGAGTGCCTTTTGTGCCTAATACCATCGGATTGAACTGGGCCGGTCCGCTTATCTTGCAAAGGGGAACGGAAGCCGATAAACAAAAATATATCAAAGGTATCCTTAACGCAGAAGATATTTGGTGTCAGGGTTTTTCTGAGCCAGATCACGGTTCAGATTTGGGAAATGTACAATGTAAGGCACTAAAAGACGGTGATAGTTACATTGTCACGGGGTCCAAAATATGGACCAGCCTTGCGACTTATGCAAAATACATGATTTTACTTGCAAGGACTTCTAATACTGACTCAAACAAATATGCTGGTTTAAGTTTCTTCCTCTCGCCAATGAAGGTAGCAGGAATAGATGTCCAGCCAATCAAAAAACTAACGGGAGAATACGGCTTTTGCCAAACCTTTTTTAATGAAGCCAAAATACCCGCAGACTGTATCATGGGGAATGAAGGTGAAGGTTGGAGTGTCGCAATGGCAACGCTCACATTTGAAAGGGGCGCAGCAGGAGGACAAGCTGGCGGACTATCAATGATGGATCTAAACGTTAACGATATCGTTGAACTAGCCAAACATTCTCGTCGCAATGGTCAACCCGTTCTGGATGATCCGCTCATTAGAGATGAATTGGTTCAATTGATAATGGATGATCGCAGCAATAGGCTAATGAGTTCACGGTCAAGGATTCCAGCACTCAGAGGTGAACGGCCGGCTGCTGTTGCGATGTCTGGAAAATTACGTGGCTCTGAGCTCAAAAGGCGCATGACGAAATTTGCAATTTCATTACAAGGCGCTAATGGTAGTCGTTATGTAGGATCAAGCGCAATAGATGGTGGTCGTTGGCAGCGATCATATTTTAATTCATTTTCGGCGACAATCGGTGGTGGTACTAGCCAGGTCCAAAAGAATATTCTCGGTGAACGAGTTCTCGGATTGCCAAAGAGTTGATGAAAGTACTGATGGGTAAGGTGAGCAAAAATGAGTAAGGTCGAAATAGGAAAAGAGTATACAGATGAGTAATCAAATTAATTTTACCGAAGAACAATCCATGCTCCTCGATACGGCTATGAGTTTTTGTCAAAGCCATTCTCCGATTGAGACAGTGCGACATCAAATTGAAAATCACAAATTTGACGCAGAGCAATGGCAAGCCATGGTCGAACTAGGGTGGTTGGGCATATCTATTCCTGAAAAATATGCAGGTCTTGGATTAGGCCTAGGAGAAGTAGTCCCCATTGTTGAGTCGATGGGCCGTAATCTGATGGTTTCACCTTTTCTCGCAAGCACATTGGCTACTCAAGTATTGGTTCACGGGGACAATGAAAATCTAAAAAATAAGTATCTCCCCAACATTGTCAACGGCAGTATTGCAACCCTTGCTATTCAAGAGCTAGAAGGTGCATGGGATATCAATCTGAATGAGGCCTTGGGTAAACGAGAGGGCGAGCTAATTACCCTAAGTGGGACTAAATTTCAAGTTCTGGATCTTGATGTTGCTGAGATCGTCATCATTTCTATATTGTTAGATAAACAAGTGGTATTAATTTGTATAGATCAAAAGGAGATACCGCCAGAAAACATTAAGCGAGAAATCGTTATTGACGAAACACGCAATAGCTTTTCTTTAGACCTTAATGGCTTAAAGATACAATCATCGGCGCTAGTGAAGCTAAAAGATCTTAAAGTGATTGAACAATCAGCATTGCTTTTACTCTCTGCTGAAATGTGTGGTGGTCTTGCGAGCACTCTCAATACCATAATCGATTACCTTAATACTCGAAAGCAGTTTGATCGACTGATTGGGAGCTACCAGGCATTGAAGCACCCTACTGTGGATATCTTGTTAGCACTCGAAGCTTTAAGGTCCCACCTATACTATACCGCGGGCCAATTTGGCGACGGTGACAGTAGTGACGGGGACTTGGAAGTAGCCCTCCATATGTGCAAAGCACTCGCAAGTGAGTCTTTTGCTTATGCAGGAGATCGCTGTATTCAGTTTCATGGTGGATTTGGGTTTACTTACGAATGTGATGCTCAATTGTTTCTGCGAAGAGCAATTTGGTCTCAGTATCAATTCGGTGATGAAAAATATCATAGACAATTGTTGGCCAAATTATTACTGGATGAATGTGCATGAAACTTTATCACTGTAAAGATTCTAGATCACTAAGACCGCTGTGGGCTTTGGAAGAATTGGGCCTAGAATATGAACTGGTCAATATGAAATTTCCACCACGCTTTACCCAAGCGGGTTATCTGGATATAAATCCGATGGGTACGGTACCGACTTTTATCGATGGTGATTCCGTACTAACAGAATCCACAGGTATATGCCAATATTTAGTCGACGTTTACGGTCCAAGTGATCTCAAAGTAAAAGTGGATGAACCCGCTTATGGAGAATATTTAAACTGGTTGCATCGTAGTGACGCGACCTTAACCTTTCCTCAAACTTTGGTACTTCGGTATTCGGTATTGGAACCTGAAGAACGCAGATTACAACAGGTCGTTGATGACTATTCTCAATGGTATTTATCACGATTGAAAGCAGTCGAACTGGCGCTTGAAGGAAAAGAGTTTCTTTGTGCTAATAAGTTTACCATTGCAGATATCGCGGTGGCTTATGCGCTTTTCCTTGGTAGCTCTTTAGGGCTAGATAAAAAATATAAACCTAATTGTAAGGCGTATCTAAAAAGAATGATGTCGCGACCTGCTTTTATCGCGGCAAGAGAACGCTAATTGACCCTTCTAAATGATGTTGTTATTGTCATAAGAATATCCAATGACCATAAATTAGAAGGTAGTGAAGTCAATGTCGGTAAAACATTATGATTGGACCAAACACCAGGCAAACATTCGCCCCAATAAAATTGCGATTAAAGACCTGGATACTGGGTCGGAGCTGAGTTATGGGCAGTTAGATTTAAGAGCTCACAAACTCGGAGCATGGTTCCAAGCCGAAGGAATAAAAAAGGGTGATCGCATTGCTTTGTTATTACCCAATATGCCTGAGTTTTTTGAAATACAATTTGCGTGCTCGAAAATTGGAGCGATTTGTTTACCTTTAAACTGGCGCTTGTCTGAAAAAGAACTGGAATACATTCTCAATGATTCCAGTCCCAGCCTGCTCATATTTGATGCGTCGTTTACGCAAGTGGCTACTTCATTATCTAAATCCTGCGCAATTAAACATTGTCTTGAAATCGATGGTGACCCAAGTGGTGATAATGAATCTATCTCCTATGAGAAAGCACTTAGTAGCGATCAGCAATTGAGTGAAGTCGAAAGCTTCCATTGTGACACCTCTATGATTATGTATACCTCCGGTACTACTGGGCATCCCAAGGGTGCGCTAATCACTCATGAAATGACTTTCTATAATTGTGTCAATCTTGGCATTCCATCAAAAATCAGTAGCGATGCTATTCAGTTGATCGTGCTACCCCTTTTTCATACTGGTGGCCTAAATTGTTATGCCAACCCGATACTTCATGCCGGTGGCTGTTTATTGTTGATGCGAGATTTCGAACCAGGTAAGGCCCTTGGAATTTTGGGTGATCCAGCATTAGCAGTCACGCATTTCTTTGCAGTACCTGCTCCTTATCAATTTATGATGCAACACAAAGATTTCGAACGAACTGATCTAGGGAGAATACAATCAGCAGGTGTAGGCGGCGCGCCCTGTGCTGAAGCGATATTGCAGGCTTGGGCTGATAAAGGGATTCCCTTACTGCAAGGCTGGGGTATGACTGAAACGAGCCCTGGGGGAATTGGACTTGATGCAGCTGATGCTTTGAGAAAAATAGGTTCTGCGGGTAAAGCGCTGCTGCATACTGAAATAAAAATAGTGGATGACAAAGGCGATGCAGTAGCAGATGGTGTCGTCGGTGAGTTACTGATCAAAGGACCTAATATCACACCAGGCTATTGGAATAACCCGGAAGAAACAGAGAAGTCTTTTGTTGATGGTTGGTTATTAACAGGAGATGCGGCGAAGTTTGATGAAGAAGGATTTGTCTATATTGTTGATCGCTGGAAAGACATGTGCATTTCTGGCGGAGAAAATGTCTATCCTGCAGAAGTTGAAAATGTACTTTACCAACTGCCTCAGATTGCGGAAGCTGCCATCATTGGTGTGCCAAATGAAAAATGGGGTGAGACGGGCAAGGCTGTTCTTGTTTTAAAGGAAGAAGGAAGCCTTTCCTCTGATGAGGTCATTGCACATTGTTTGGCAAACCTTGCCAAATTTAAAGTACCACAGTCAGTAGAATTTATAGATGCTTTACCCAGAAATGCGACAGGAAAAATATTGAAACGTGAAATTCGTACCCGTTATGTAGATGTGAGCGCCGCTGCGATAACATAGCCCCGCGACCATATTTACCTAGAAGTGGTCAGGCTAGGCTAGCCGGGTTCTGATTCTGCACCGACATGCGCGCGTAACAAACCTTTAAATGCTTTATTTGCATCACTCTTGCCCATGACTACAGCATGAACTTCTTCTGCAATGGGCATTTGTATGTTGTGCTCATTCGCAAGTGCCATTACAGCGGGCGCACTCTTAACGCCTTCTGCAACCATAAACATGCTGGCAATGATTTCATCGATCGACTTGCCTCGTCCAAGTTCAAATCCCACAGTACGGTTTCGACTTTGAGAACTTGTGCAAGTTGCAACTAAGTCACCCATTCCGGTTAAACCAGAAAAAGTTTGAGCCTCGCCTCCCATCGCCACACCGAGTCTCGTTATTTCAGCAAGACCACGGGTTATGACAGAAGAACGTGTATTATCACCTGCGCCCTGGCCATCTCCCATCCCCGCTGCTATCGCAATAATGTTCTTAAGTACGCCCCCAAGTTCACAACCGATAACATCGTGATTGGTGTACACCCTGAATAGCCCACTATGAAATAGTTTTTGGAGCTCTTTTACGATGACCTGATCTTCCATCGCCATGACACTGGCGGCTGCATAACCTGCCATGATTTCTTTCGCCAAATTAGGGCCTGTTAGAACACCTCTTGGATGCCCTGGTAGCACATCATCTACAACCTGCGTCATTCGCATACTGGTGTTATGTTCAAGGCCTTTGCTTAGGCTAACAATCGGCACCCAGGGACGAATATATTTTTTGACTTCTTCTAAAACACTTCGAAAGTTTTGCGAAGGAATTCCAACGACAATAACATCCATGTTAGCAACGGCTTGCTCTAGGTCATTGGTAGCTTTAAGCTTTGTAGAGAGTTTTGCATCGGGGAGATACTTGCTGTTGGTGTGATTTAGATTGATTTCGTCAACCACGTTACTATCTCTAGCCCACATCGTGATGGGTGCCTTTCGAGCCACAAGGGAAGCAACCGTAGTACCCCAACTTCCGCCACCGAGCAATCCAACATTAAGATTCATGTTATGACCCTCACTTTTTTATGCCAATAATCTTTAGCGCCAGCCAGTCTACCACTGATTGAATGACTTCTTCTTTGTTTGTTTCATTCAGCATTTCGTGCCGACCATCTTCGTAAAAACAGGTTTCGATTTCAAGACCTTGATTTTTCCAGGCAGCTAACAAACGATTAATGTTCGCCATCTCTCCATGAACAGGATCTGCGGAACCAGAAAACAAATAGATGGGTAATGATTTAGGTATGCACCGAATACTATTTTTATCCTGCATATGTTTAACGCCTTCAAACATACTTCTAAGGGACGCCGGGAAGGGAACAAAACCGCAAAGGGGATCTTCGATATATTGCTTAACTTCACTGGCCTCACGCGTTAACCATTCAAATCCTGTATCACCTTCGGTTTTAAAGTTTTTATTGGAAGCACCAAAAATTAGAAAGTTAAGAAGCGCACTTTCTTTTCTCGGCCCAAGTCGCCAATTTTCAAAACGACACAGCTGGCGGCTTATCCAACCAAGCAATGACGGGCTAAATCCTGGGCTACCAGAGAGTACAAGGATATCGATATCTTCAGCAAACTGCGTAACGAAATGTTCGCCTAACATCGATCCCATGCTATGGCCGAATAGAACGACAGGTATATCAGGATAGTCTTCTGCATTTGATTTAATCAGTTCAGATAAATCCGAGACCATTAGCGCCCAACCGTTCTCGCCAAAATCACCTAGAACTTCTGCAGTTTTGCCGTGCCCTCGGTGATCGTTGGCGGTCACCAGATATCCAGATTCAGTTAATTTTCTGGCTGTCCAATCATATCGGGCAGCATGTTCCCCCATACCATGAGATAGGTGAATTAGTGCCTTCGGTGGACCTTCAGGCTTCCAACGATAAGCATTGATTATAGTATCGTCACTTGAAGTAAAAAAATATTGTTCCATCTTCGGGTCGTCCATTATGGATGTCCTATATCAAGAATTCTGTGAATCGCTTTAGCGACACCATTATCCGTATTATCGCTGGAAGTTGTCGTCGCCGCGGCTTTAATAAAGTCAGCTGCTTGGCCCATTGCGACTGAAGCACCGCTTACCTTGAACATTTCGATATCATTTTCTGCATCTCCGAAGCTAACCACAGACAACGGATCGATATTTAGGTGCTGACAACACGCGAGTAATGCCTTGCCCTTGTTAGCCGCTTTCGCAGTAATGGTAATCACCAGTTTGCCGTTAGGGCCGATTGAGTCATATATATTGACTTCATTTCTAAACTTCGGTCCGAGCTTGTCTTTTATCTCTTTCACAACGCTAGAGCCTTGTATTGCAGCAATCCTTGCAGCTCTGTGTGTCGTGACGTCAAGTTGGGGAACCCATGTCATTTCGGACGGTAAAAGATTCATATCAGGCTGGCCGTCTAATTTTAATATCACGTCGGTATCGGTTGTGACTGTTGCTATACATCGATTAGTGTTGCAGAGCGCATATAATTCTGAGATGAAAGTATCGGGAAGTCTATGATCAAAAATGTCCTCCTGAGATTGAGGAAGATAAACTTGGGCGCCGCTACAAGCTATGATAGGTTTCTCGATGCCAAGTTGTTTTGCTATCCCCTCGGCCATTTGCCGCCATCTCGCGGTGGCAATGATTATCTCGAACCCAGCTTCATGGGCCAAACGAACAGCATCCCGGTTTTCAGAGCTAAGATCCTCCCCAACGAGTAATGTGCCATCTAAATCTATAGCAAGTGCCTTATAGTCCATTCTTTATCTTTCTCACAGCGTAAATTTGCTTTACGCTAT
Organism: Pseudomonadales bacterium; assembly: GCA_016763855.1. Classification (GTDB taxonomy): domain Bacteria; phylum Pseudomonadota; class Gammaproteobacteria; order Pseudomonadales; family Azotimanducaceae; genus JAHRVQ01. The sequence goes on along the minus strand of JAESSY010000021.1, from coordinate 18,509 downwards.
CATGATCAACTTTAATAAACCAATAGGATTGATTGATGCAGAATTTGGATTGGTTGTCACTGACAAAAGAAGAAATTATAGAACCTGACTTACCTATTTGTGATCCACATCATCATCTTTGGGATTATGAAACCAGCCGATATCTATTGGATGATATTCTTGAAGATACGGCCTCTGGACATAACATTGTCAGCACTGTGTTCATGGAATGCGGTTCTGAATATCGAAGTGAAGGAAAGGAGGCTGAACGTCCCTTGGGTGAAACCGAGTTTGTACTTGATATTGCTAAAACTTCAGCAGAAAATTCAGGCTCCAAAATTTGTCAAGGAATTGTTGGATATGCGGATCTCAGCCAGGGCCGATCAGTTGAAAATATTCTTAAAGCCCTCCTAGAAATTGCACCAGATCACTTTAAAGGAATTCGACATGCAACAGGTTGGCATGAGACTGATGATGTGCGTAATTCACATACCAATCCCTCAAAGAATTTAATGTCGGACCCAGTGTTTCGAGAAGGCTTTGAGGTGCTTTCTGGGTTGGGTCTCAGCTTTGATGCTTGGTTCTATCATGAACAAATTCCCGAATTTATTGAACTTGCAAAAGCATTCCCCGAAACAGCCATTGTACTGGACCATTTTGGTGGGCCCCTTGGTATTGGTCCTTATGCAGACAACCTAGAAGCAGTTTTTTTTAAGTGGCAAAGACTAGTAGAACCCCTAGCCAATCTTGATAATGTTTATTTCAAACTAGGCGGTTTGAACATGAAAATAAATGGCTTCAATTGGCACCATAACGATATGCCGCCAACATCAGATCAATTAGTGGATAGAACACAACGTTATTATGACCATGCCATCACATTATTTGGATGTGAGCGGTGCATGTTTGAAAGTAATTTCCCCGTTGACAAAGATTCTGTTTCTTATCATGTGCTTTGGAATGCGTTTAAGAAAATGAGCCATTCTTATTCTTCCGAAATGCGGGCTGATTTATTTTACGGTACGGCTGCAAAGGTTTACCGACTCGGGTAAACTGAAAGGGTGATAAATAGACGTGGATTGTTAACTAGAATTGTACAGGGCTTCACTATAACGGGTGCTGCTTTCCTCACCTATCCGTTTTTTAAGGCGTGGATTCCTAAGTTCGAAAATGACTTGAGTCTGGATGTTGCTATTAATGATTTACATCCTGGGCAATCTAAAGTGGTCCATTGGTTGGGGCGAAACCTCTTTGTTCATCGCCGAAGCCAGACAGAACTGGCGCTGCTCGATACCTCCTCAGACTCGACGCGAGAAAAGTTAAAGGATCCGAATTCTAAAGAATCTACCCAGCCGAATTTTGCCCTGAATCAGTATCGTTCACTAAGGCCTGAAATATTCGTTGTGTATAATAATTGCACTCATCTTGGATGCGAAGTTCTCCATGAAGTAGGGATATTCAAATGTCCTTGTCACCAAAGTGATTTTGACGGGGCAGGGCGGGTTGTAGAAGCTGCTGCAGCGCCAATCAATCTTGAGGTCCCAGATTATCAATACATTTCAGGTAATCGCATTCGTCTTCTACAGACTGTTTAAACGTTTTAGGAAAAGGTTTTCGAATGACTGAAGAAAAAGGAGAGGTCGCACTTTTTGTTACTTGTCTTATTGACAACCTTCGGCCTGACATTGGGTTTAGCGTAGTCTCATTGATCGAAGACGCAGGGTTTAAAGTGATTGTACCAGAGCTTCAATCTTGCTGTGGGCAGCCTAACTTTAACGGTGGTGACAAACTAAACGCACAGAAAACAGCAAGAAAAGTAATAGATGCATTTATCGATTATGAATATGTGGTGATAGCCAGCGGATCCTGTGGCGGAATGATTAAGCATCACTATATTGATCTATTGGTCGATGATACGCTTTATCGCCAAAAGGCTGAAAGACTCACAGCAAAAGTTTATGAACTCTCACATTTTTTATGTGAAGTTGCTGATTACAAACCTGTATTTATCGACAAAATGGAAGTCACATATCACGATGCTTGTGCAGGATTAAGAGAACTTGATATCAAAAATCAGCCACGGGCATTGTTAGCACAAAGCGGAGTGAACATCATCGAAATGGATGAACCTGAAGTTTGCTGTGGTTTTGGAGGCGCATTTTGCGTCAAGTACCCTGAGATCTCTAATCAAATGGTTGAGAAGAAAGTCATGGATGCAAACAAGACTGATGCTGCTGCACTGGTAACGGGAGATTTGGGTTGTCTTATGAACATGGAAGGTAAGTTGCACCGTTTGGGGATTGATTTGCAGGTTTTCCATTACGCGGAGCTATTAACGCGGGAAAGATTAACGCGGGAAAGATTAACGTAGTGCGTGAGGGCAAAAATAATGCAAGTTAATAGCAAAGACTTTATTCCTTTAGTCAATTTAGCTTTGGATAACAACAGTCTTCAAGCTTCTTTGGGTATGCTAGGTAAAGGACTTTCCTTTAAGCGCACTGCCGCTGTCGCTGATTTTCCAGAGTTTGACCAACTTAGAGATGAAGCCCGAGACATTAAGGATCATTGCCTTCAGTATCTAGACATCTATTTGATGAAGTTCGAAGAACAAGTTACTAATAAAGGGGGGCATGTTCACTGGGCGAGTAATGAAGGTGAAGCCCGAGAGATTGTGCTGAGCCTCTGCCAAGCGGAAAATGCCCGTACCATTACGAAAAGCAAATCAATGGTCACTGAGGAAATCGACTTAGTCCCTTTTCTTGAAGACCATGGACTTGATGCAGTTGAAACAGATCTTGGCGAATATATTATCCAACTCCGAGGGGAGAGGCCAAGTCATATTATTGCGCCAGCAGTTCATTTATCTAAAAGCCAAGTAGCGGATACCTTTTTTGATCAGCACAGTAATTTAGGGTTCAATGAGAAATTGACTGAGCGAGTGGATTTGGTTGGAGAAGCAAGGCAAGTTTTAAGAGAGAAGTTTTTGGGTGCTGACGTCGGGATTTCTGGTGCGAATTTTCTCGTGGCCGATACAGGGACAATAGTCCTAGTGACTAATGAAGGGAACGCAGAACTCACCACTGCAATACCCGAGACTCATATCGTTGTCACGGGAATTGAAAAGATTATTCCTACCTTAGAGGACGCTTCAACCTTTATTCGCTTGTTGGCAAGGTCTGCGGTAGGTGCAGAAATTTCAGCTTACACTTCTTTCATAACGGGTCCGCGGCGAGAAGAAGATCAAGATGGCCCTAAAAACTTTCATGTAGTGTTAGTAGATAACGGCAGATCAGAGATGCTCGGTACAGAACTTCAAGATATGCTACGTTGTATTCGTTGCTCTGCTTGTCTGAATCATTGTCCAGTCTATTTATCAATCGGTGGGCATGCTTATGGATCAGTCTATAGCGGTCCGATGGGGGCAGTCCTTACGCCACAATTCTCAAGATTAGAAGAAGCCAAGCAATTACCCAATGCATCGACTTTTTGTGGTCGTTGCGAATCGGTTTGCCCTGTACATATTCCTTTACCCAAGCTAATGCGACATTGGCGCAACAAAGAGTTTGAAGCAGGACTTAACCCTCTATCCATGCGTTGGGGATTACGTGCTTGGGCTTTGCTAAATCGTCATCCCTTACTCCAACACATGCTCGCATCCCTCGGCATTAGAATACTGGGTCTTTTTGGTAACAAAGCGACGGGCTATATCATCAAGTTACCCGGGCTTGCCGGGAATTGGACGAAGGATCGTGATTTTCGAACACCGCCATCCACGACATTCATGTCTCAGTGGAAAACAATGCAAAAAAACCGACAAAAGAAGGAGGTCTGAATATGTCGCGAACGGAAATACTCGACCGTATTCGAAAAAAATTAGCTGTTGATTCAGAAGATAAGACGCGCCTCCAAGTTGTTGAAAGTCGTTTGGCAAACCATTTACCGAACACAATACCGAGTCGATGTCGGCAATCCCATAGTGATCTAGTAGATCTATTCCAAGAAAAGATGGAAAAAGCCCACGGAACTGTGAATCGGGTAAACAATGACACAGATCTTGGGGGTGAGATTATGGCTTACCTAGGTGATGGAAGCTTTGAACTCTGTATCAATGTACTGGAATTCGAGTTGGATTTCTCAGCTTATTCATCAGTTCAAACAGTTGAATGGACGCCAAGATCTAGTCTCGATATTTGCATCAGTGATTGCTTTGGCGCTGTTGCAGAAACAGGAAGTCTCGTTATCAGCAGTTCAAAGCAAATGCCTTTAAGTTTCAATTTCTTAGGCGAAAAACATATTGTCTTGTTGAAAGAAGATCAGATTATGGGTGCGTATGAAGATATTTGGGCGCGAACGCGGAATGACATGCCACGGGATATCACCCTGGTGTCTGGTCCATCCTGTACTGGTGATATTGAAATGATCATGGAGTTCGGCGCCCACGGACCTAAAGAACTTCACATCATAATTATTGGCAGTTAATGGTGAAAAATTTACTCATTATCTATCATAGTAAAGACGGTAATACTACCAAGATGGCCGACGCGGTATTTAGTGGTGCTGATCACGCTGATATCGATGTGGATGTTAGAATGCTACTGGCGAAAGATGCTGACTTAGAAGAATTGTTGTGGGCCGATGGATTGATTTTGGGTACGCCGGAAAATTTCGGTTATATGTCCGGTGCATTGAAAGATTTTTTCGACAGAACTTATTATCCCGCTGAAGGCAAAGTAGAAGGACTGCCTTATTGTGTGTCTATTTGTGCAGGAAACGACGGCGCAGGTGCTTTGCGGAGTATCAGGCGTATTGTAAAAGGATATCCGTTTAAGGAAGTTCAAGAGCCCGTAATCTCTCAGGGTAAACTTGAGGATAAGGTAATAGAATCTTGCAAAGAACTTGGCATGTACATGGCCGCAGGCATTGAGAATGGACTTTTTTAAAAAAATAAGAGTAGAAAGTGTGATGACTTAGGAAGGGACAATCATGGCAGATAGAAAAATATTCAGTAGAAGAAATTTTATGATAGGTGGTTCAGTCATCGCAATGAGCGGTATAGGAGCGGTATATTATAAGTTTAACGAGAGAGCACCGCTAGGGTTTGAGCCTACTGAGGCCCTAATTCATAAAGGTAAGCAATTTCTATCTAAACATATCTCAATCGATATACATGCCCATCCTGGTCGCTCATTTGTGGCTGGAGCCCATGATCTTAACTTGCAGATGAGAGCATACGCCGCAACTAGTTTATTTGAAAGTCGCGCCTTGAAGGATATGAAAAGAGGCGGGCTAACAGTAGCAAGCTTTGCCACGGTTAGCGATTTTCAATTGCTCGAAATTGGCGAAATGGGTATCACTGCGGCTCGAGAGTTTCGACCTGGCGAAGCGTGGCGGAGTTATCAAAATCAAAAGGATCGAATTGTCTCTTTTTCAGACCACGAAGGGATTCGCCTTATTAGGTCTGTTGGTGATATCAATGATACAAAGAATGAAAACCAAATGGGAATCCTATTCACAGCAGAAGGTGGTGATTTTCTGGAAGGGAAGTTAGAGCGCCTTGAGGCATGTTACGCAGACGGCCTCAGATCTATTACCTTAGTTCATTATCATATAAATGAAATTGGTGACATACAAACAGCGCCAGAAAAACATAAGGGTTTAACTGACTTCGGAAAAGCTGTGGTCAAATCAATGAATCAGATAGGTATGGTTATAGATTTAGCCCATGCGAGTAAGCAAACTGCTTTAGATGCAATTGAGATTTCTAGTAAACCTGTGGTCGTATCCCATGCAGGTATTAATCGTTCTGAATTTTCTCACCCCAGATTTATCGATTTGGAGCTCGCTAGATTGGTGGCAGAAAATGGAGGTATTATTGGCGCATGGCCTGCAGGTATTGGTCTAAGTAGTTTAAGTGATTACATCGACCAATTATTTTATCTGGTCGATGCTGTGGGTGTTAATCACATATCAATTGGCAGCGATATGGATGGAAATTATAAACCGGTATACGATAATTTTGATTCGCTGCCTTTAATCGCAGGCATGTTGTTAGATCGTGGAATGGGGGAGGCTGGCACAGCGAAGGTATTAGGTGGGAATTATCTTCGGCTAATGGCTTCAGTTAGCGCTATCTGAAGAATGGCTTAGGTTTTGTGAGCTTGATGCCGCACCACTTCGCCTTCAACTATAAAAATTACCTCTTCAGCAATATTGGTTGCTAAATCAGCAATACGTTCTAGATATCTGGATGTGGATAACAATTCTATTGCTTGCTTAATAGTTGAGCTATCTTGTTCCATGAGTGCCTGTAGTTCAACGTACATCTGTCTATTGGCTTCATCGATTTCGTCGTCCATTTGAATTACCTGGCGTGCTAAATCAACATCGAGCTTAACAAGCGCATCCAAACTATTCTGCACCATCATGCTAATGCCTCGAGACATTGTTTTGGTTATCTCACTTGGATAGGGGATAGGCGCTTCACGACAAAGGGAAAGTGCACGATTAGCTATGTTGACAGCAAAGTCGCCCATTCTCTCTAGATCATTGTTGACCTTAAGAATGACGACGATCAAACGTAAATCGGTAGCGACTGGTTGATGAAGTGCAAGTATTTGTAGGCAGTGCTCTTCAATCTCCACCTCTTTTCTATTAACAAGATGTTCTTCCTTAATTACGCTTTCTGCCAATTCAGGGCGTCTATCTACCAATGACCTTATCGCTTTGTTGATTGCTGTTTCAACCATAGTGCCAAGGTGTAAAATTTCCTTGTTTAAGGCTGTAAGGTCGTGTTGTAGATGTAATGACATGGGATTCCTTAGGTGTCCGAGTAAAAGATAATTAACCGAATCGTCCGGTGACATATTCTTCAGTACGCTTTTCAGTAGGGTTGGTAAATATCTGATTGGTAATATCAAACTCAACGAGCTTACCGGATTCCATAAAAGCGGTGTAATCAGAAATGCGTGCAGCTTGTTGCATATTGTGAGTGACGATAACGATGGTATATTTAGATTTAAGTGCAAAAATCAAATCCTCAATACGTGAAGTAGATATCGGATCAAGAGCAGAGCAAGGTTCATCCATAAGAAGTACATCTGGCGCCATAGCCAAAGCTCTAGCAATGCATAACCTTTGTTGCTGACCACCAGATAGACTTAAGGCTGAATCTTGTAGACGATCCTTAACTTCGTCCCAGAGTGCCGCTTGTACCAGGGAGTGTTCAACCAAATCATCCATTGAACCTTCATAACCATTGATTCCTGGTCCCCAAGCAATATTTTTATAAATTGATTTTGGAAAAGGATTAGGTTTTTGAAATACCATTCCTACACGACGCCGCAACAAAACGGGATCAATTTCCTTACCCGTTAGTTCTACGCCATCAAATTTAATACTGCCTTCTATTGTCACGTCTGCGATAAAATCGTTCATCCGATTTAAAGATCTTAGTAGTGTACTTTTCCCGCAGCCAGAAGGACCAATTATAGACGTGACATTATACTTGAAAATATTTAGGGAAACATTCTGCACAGCAGGGTTTCCTGAGTAACAAATTGAGACATCACGTAATTCTAGAACAGATTCAGACCCATGATAATTGGCTATGGGAGTAGTTTTGGATTCACTTGTCATTTTAGTCTTTGCTCTGTTTTATGCCGAATGTAAATCGCACCGGCGTTCATTGTGAGTAATACAGTGAGTAATACTATAATTGCAGCGGCAGCCAGTTGATGAAATTCTTCTTGAGGTCTTGATATCCAGTTATATATTTGTATCGGAAGTGTAGTGAAAGAATCCATGGGTCCTTCTGGTAGAAAAGCAACATAAGTTAATGCGCCTATCATGATCAAAGGTGCGGTTTCACCTATCGCGCGAGACAACGAAAGGATGACGCCCGTTAATATACCAGGGAAAGATGCAGGAAGAATGTGAGACCATGCAGTCTGCCACGGTGTTGCTCCTAAGGCATAGGCTGCATTTCTAATGCCATCCGGTACACTTTTGATTGCCTCACGACTCGCTATAATAATGACAGGAAGAATCAGCAAGCTCATAGTAAGAGCGCCTGAGACTAAGCTGCGTTCTAGTTCCAAACCCCGTACAAATACTGCAAGTCCAATGATTCCATATACAATGGATGGAACGCCTGCCAGGTTTGATATGTTTAAGCTGATTAAGCGGTGTATTCGCCCGTCTTTACTGAATTCTTCCAGGTAGAGGGCAGTAGACACGCCTAAAGGAATGGCGATGAAGGTCAACATTGTGATGAGCCAGAGCGTACCCACAAGGGCTGATTTAATCCCAGCTTTATAAGGAAATCTTGAGGGGAAACTGGATAAGAACTGAAAATCTAACCACATATATCCATCGACTGCGATTTGGTAAAAAAGCACAGCCAATAATGCCACACCTAACCATGTCACGAGTGCGCAAAAACGAGAGAAATAAACTGCTTTCCTATGGCGAATTCGCAGAGCAAGTTCTTCATTCGGATAATATGACTTAATTGAAATACTCATTCGTCATAGACCTCTCGGTATCTGTTCATTAGCCATTGAGAAATGATGTTAAGTACTAGTGTAATCAGAAATAGTAAACTCGCGACTGCGAATAAGGTTTGGTAGGCAATACCACCAGCTGGTGTATCACCAAGGCTGATTTGAACAATAAAGGCGGTCATTGTTTGAATGCTTTCCAGGAAGGTAAGTGACATATTGGGTGTTGCTCCTGCGGCTAAAGTCACTGCCATGGTTTCACCAATCGCCCGTGAGATTGCCAGTAAGAAAGAAGACATAACACCTGACAGCGCAGCCGGTACGACAACCTTCGTTGTCACTTCAAAAGAAGTCGCCCCTAGGGCGTACGCCCCTTCTCTGAGACTCCTTGGAACAGCTGAAAGCGCATTATCACTCAGTGTCGCTATCATAGGGAGAATCATAATGCCAACGACAATCGCTCCGCTCAGTGCATTGAATACTTGTATCGAAGGAAAGATTGTTTTCAACAAAGGCGTTACAAAGGTGAGGGCGAAATAACCGTAGACAACGGTGGGGATACCAGCTAACAATTCTAATATGGGTTTAACAATTGAGCGCATTCTGCTTGAAGCGTATTCGCTTAAGTAGATAGCACTACATAATCCGATAGGAATGGCAATAAGGCTTGCCCCAAAGGTGATGAGTAGCGTTCCCCAAACAAGTGGCAAAACCCCATAGGAAGTGGGTTCCAATAATGGCACCCAACGGGTACCAAGTATAAAGTCTAAAAACGGTATCTGTGTGAAAAATACTGCAGACTCTTTACCTAACATCAAGATAATCACAACAGTTGTGATTACTGAAATGAGGGTACATCCAGCTAAAGTACCAACGATTAATTTTTCGAGCCAAGTGCTGCGGGTATTTTTACCATTGCTCTTATTGAGGGTCATTGCTATTTTCATATTCGTTAATTCGAGTTTACAATTTTGCTTGGATCGACAAGCAAGCTAGCAACAGATTTTTTGTTTGATTTCCCGTAGGCGGTGCCTGTTTCCCTTTGCTGAACTCGTTTTAAGGCACGATCGTAGACCTTTTTTGGCAGTGCAATAAATCCCACCTCAGAAGCAAATGACGCTACATTCTTCAGATAGAAATCAACAAAAGCACTCACTTCTGGTCGATCTAATGCTGTGTTTCTAACGTAAATATAGATAGGTCTTGAAAGCGGAAAGTAGCTTCCATTTTTAATGGTCACGGCAGAGGGTAGGACGGGTCCTGAACCGCTGTCTATGCCCACAAGATTTAATTTATTTTTGTTTGCCACGTAATAGGCAAACCCGAAGTATCCAAGTGAGTTTATGTCACCCGCAATACCTTGTACTAGTGTGTTGTCATTCTCACTGGCGGTATAGTCAGGACGAGAACGACCGGATTTACCGTTGATTGTCTCAGTGAAATAATCAAAAGTGCCTGAATCCGTACCTGGACCATAGAGTTTAATTTTTTGCTTTGGCCAACTCGGCCTGACGTCACTCCAGTAAATGACGTCACTCCCAGGTTTCCATATTTGATGCAACTCAGCAACTGTTAAGTGGTCAACCCAGTGGTTATTTTTATTGACCACCACCGATAAGCCGTCAAACGCAATAGGCAATTCAAGAAACTCTATATTTTTCTTTTCAGCTATTGAAATTTCTATTTCTTTGATGGGTCTTGAACCGTTGTTGATATCCGTTTCTCCTAAGAGAAACTTCTTAAATCCGCCTCCTGTACCTGATACACCCACAGTGACTCTGATTCTGGGTTGAATTGCTAGAAATTCTTCAGCTGCCGCCTCACTTATTGGAAATACCGTACTTGAGCCATCCAGTGATACAGTGCCTCTAAGCCGTTCACTTGCATAAACGTTACTGGAGACAATACCCAGCATTACAATTGCAGCGTTTATCAGAATGCTTTTCTTGATCAATTTCAATGACATGCTTTGCCCTTTTGTGTCGTTCACATAAATATTCATTGCCCTATTTTTGTCCTCTTCTATTAAGAACATATTAAGATTGTATTAATGCTTCAGACAGACAATGAGACTATGAAGGGCGAGATTCAAGAATGGAGGTGTTTGAAGATTTGTAAATCGATTAGTTATCGTGAAGCTTAGAGCTCAGTCGCTGAAACCAGGGGAAGTGAAATTTGAAAGTGGGATCCAACACCAAGCTGGCTTTCGATTGAAATCGCCCCCTGATGTTGTCGAACTATATTTTTAACAATAGACAAACCTAGTCCGGTACCACCCAGTACTTTAGATCGAGCTTTATCAACTCGATAAAATCTCTCAAAAATTCGACTTTGTTCTTTAGGCGCAATACCAATTCCGGTATCGGATATTGTAAAGACAGCCTGGCTATCTTTTTCCTCTAATACTAACCTGATGTTGCCACCTTCAGATGTGTAGTGAATGGCATTGTCTATAAGGTTATCGATTAATTGGCTTAAGGCATGACTGTCGCCCATTACAACTAATTTACTATCGGTGTTTAATGTCATTTCAATATTTAAGTTTTTTTGAGAACACAACTGCATTGCACCGTTAAAAGATTTTTCTAGTAAACCTTGAATTTCAATTCGACGAAAGTTATCTGTATCTGGGTCAGATTCCAAACGAGACAGGCTGATAAGATCTGTGACCAATGTAGAAAGGCGTGTACTTTGAGCGCTGATTTTTTCTATAAAATTATTCTTTGTATCTTCTGGCATCTCTTTGTCATCAAGAATCGTTTCTGCTAGACCCTTGATAGCAGTGATGGGGGTTTTTAATTCATGTGAAGCGTTAGCCACAAAATCCCTTCTGATCTTAACAAGCCTATCTAGTTTCGAAATGTCATGGAGAACAATGATTGCGCCAGTGGGCTCTTGTTGAGCATCAACTAATACAGCAACATATATGTTGATAACAAGATCGTTTTGTTCTGATGGCAGCCGTAGTTGTGATTCAACAACATCGTTTTCATTTAGGGCTTGCTCTAAAGCTGCATTAATTTCTTTAAAACGTACCTGTTCCCAGACAGGTCGATTAAGGCTTGTCGTCATAGATACGTTCAACATACGAGCAGCGGCTTCATTGATATGTACAATGTTTTGATTTTTATCGACGGCTATAACACCTTCAACCATGCCCCTTAAGATCATGGCGAGACTATTACGATCGTTAATAATGTCTGCTATTCTCTCAGAAGAAGAAATTGCCATACGATTAAATGCTTTAGCAAGTTGGCCAATCTCATCATATTGATCGATCTGAATACGTTTATCGTATTCCCCGCGGGAGATCGCTTCTGCAACTTCTGTCATCTTGATGAGAGGATTAGTAAAACTCCTAGCAAAGTAGAAACCTAGGATTAGAGCGATAATACCGGCTATTACCGCGCTGATTAATACGAGTTTCTGAATTTCAATTTGTCGGTGATTTATCACTGTAAGGGGGAGAGAAACACGAACATAGCCAAGGAGCTTGGTTTCTGAAATTACTGCTTGCGCACGGTACATCATCTCAAGTTGCAGAGTTTGACTAAATCGCGTAGCGGTTCCGTAACCCACAACCTTGGCTGCTTTAATTTCTGGTCGATTTAAGTGATTGTCCATTTTATCAGGATCTTCCTGGGAATCCGCAATGACAATACCCTCAATCGATACAATGGTAAGACGGCTCTTTGTCCTTTCTCCTAGCGTCCTAATGACGCTCTGAAGCGCAGGATACAGTCTAGTTTCATTTGGATACGTGCTTAGACTATGTAAGGCAATTTCCGATAGATAATCATTGCTGGCAGCGAGGGTATTTTGAATATCCGCAAGACTTGTTTCTGTTACTTGCCGGTTGATTAGAATGCCAACAACTGAAGTTGAAATAAGGATAATGACAACGTAAGCGGCGTAGAGTCGCCATAGAATTCGAGAGCTCAGCATAAGTCAGAGCGAGTTAACTTAAGATAAGTCAGAGTCTTTAAAACGATAGCCCACACCTCTTATTGTTTCGATGTAATCCTCTCCAATCTTTTTGCGAATTGATCTGATGTGTACATCTATATTTCGGTCTACTACAACAACATCGATTCCGTGTACACAATCTAGTAACTGTTCTCTGGAAAACACTTGACCGGGACTACTGGCAAGTTTATGTATCAGTTTAAACTCTGTGGCTGTTACTTTTATTTCTTGTTTATCTAAAGAAATTTTATGTTTTTTCGTATCAATTTCTAAAAAATCCCGCAAGATAATATCTTTCCTTATCGCCTTAATACTATTTCGACGCAGAACAGCCTTAACCCGGGCTATCAATTCCTTTGGTCTAAAGGGCTTAAGTACATAATCATCTGCACCTATTCCCAAACCCAGCACGATATCACTCTCTTCTCCCTTTGCCGTCAGCATAATAATAGGGATAGAGGAAGTGCGAACGTCATTTTTAAGCGCACGACATATTTCAAGACCATCAATCCCTGGAAGCATAAGATCGAGGAGCACCAAGTCAGGTTGTTTTTGTTGAATGAGTTTGAGGCCTATGGCGCCATCGAAAGAACTTGAAACCTCGAAGCTTTCACGTTCAAGGTTGTACCTCAAGATATCTTGGATATCAGGTTCGTCTTCCACAATAACAATTGTGTTGTTCGGCATAGATCTTAACCAAAGCAATATTCACAGAATTATCAAATTAGCATTCTAATATAAATGTTTGATTAAGAATTATTTTATCAAAATCATATCTTAAGAGGATGCGATTGGGATGCCATTTGTTTAGCACTATCCAATACAGCATCCCATGGTGGCCTTTTCATATATCCTTTTTCAGAGAACTTATTAAATATGACTCCATGTTCATCAACCAGAAACATGCCGGCATGGGGAATGCCATATGCCCGATGTCCAGGTTCATAATCTTCATTCAGTATGCCAAAGGCCTTCACATGTTTTGCGTTTACATCTTGGAGAATGGGGAAGCTGAGATTTTCTTTGCTATGAAATTTCGAAGTATCTGATACGTCATCATACGTCATGGTGTAAACACTGATGCCGAGTTCCGCAAATTGACTTTCTAACTTTGACAGCTGCACGAGTTGTCTTTTACAAATTCCTCACCAAACTACAGAGCGATTAAATAACAATAAAAAGCCATTTTTGCCACTTAAGGTTTCTGTAGTCCAGGCCTTACCTGCCTGATCTGAAGCACTGATCTGAGGGAATGGCTTTCCTTTTACTATTTCTGCAGCCCATTCATCCGCCCCAACATGGAGGCTAAATATTATAGGCAAAATGCAAACAAGCTTTTTAAGTTTATTCATAAGAGTCCAAGGTATATTTCTTAAGTTTTTAGACCGATCTACCATGAAAATCATTTCGTTTCTGCCGAATTAAGGTATTCCCTCCATGGAGTAGTACACTGTAATCTAGAAAAATGAAATTTACAAAAAGAGCTTTATAAAAAAGAGCCCTATCAATACGAGCATTGCTATATCCCAGAGAGGTCTGATCACTTAGTGTCTTATAAGATAACACCACTGACGCGAGTTGACGCATTGGAAATTCTAAACTGGCGCTATCCCTTTCCCTATGATTTTTACGACCCGCCATTTGTAGAAGATACTACTGCCTTTGCAGAGCAACTTCTTAGGAACGAATTACATTTTCATGGTATTTGGGATGACGCTAATTCCTTTGTTGGTTTTTGCTCCTATGGCTGGGATGGGCAGGTAATGGGGGGTGATTACTCAGAGCCCGGTCTGGATATCGGTCTCGGCATGAAACCGGAATTGATCGATAAGGGGCGTGGAAATCAGTTTTTGGAGTCAATACTGAATTTTGCGTTTAAAAATTTCAAATCGATTCTTATTCGGATCACTGTTGCAAATTTTAACCATCGAGCACTTTTCCTCTACGAAAAATTCGGTTTTACCCTCAAACAGCAATTCATTGACCCGGATAACGGGATGAGCTACTCGATTCTAGTACTGGAGAAGGGGGATTTTTCCCTTGTCTGTAGCGCAATTAATAGCTACTCTGCGAGAAACAACAATAATACAGGATAAGGGTTTTGTCGGATTTCAAAGACAAAGTCGTCATCGTTACCGGGGCAGGTCGCGGCCTGGGACGCTCTCACGCAATCGAATTTGCCAAGAGAGGGGCAAAAGTCGTCGTTAATGATCTCGGTGGAGCCATTGATGGTACGGGCTTTGGTAACACAGCCCAATCTGTTGTAGATGAGATTACTCATTTCGGCGGAACCGCCTTTGCCAATACAGACTCAGTAGCAGAGGAGGGTAGTGCCCAAAACATCGTTGACACTGCACTAAACACCTACGGTACGGTGGATATTCTAGTCAATAATGCCGGTATTCTGAGAGACAAAACCTTCCAAAATGTCACTATGGAAAATTTCAGAGCAGTAATTGATGTTCACTTAATGGGAGCCGTCTACGTGACAAGTGCGGTTTGGTCGATCATGGTAGCCAAAGGGTGGGGGCGTATTGTACTCACCAGCTCTGAATCAGGCATTTTTGGTAATTTTGGACAATCTAATTATGCAGCAGCAAAAATGGGTTTAGTAGGCTTAATGAATGTCTTGAAACTCGAAGGGGGCCGAAAAGGCATACACACCAATTGTCTTGCACCGGGCGCTAGAACCAGAATGACCGAATCCTTGCCAGCACAAAGTGGAGGCAGCCCGCACCAAGTGAGTCCAGCCGTTCTCTATCTCAGTTCTGATGAGGCTCCTAATGGCATTATTCTTCAGGCATCCGGAGGGCATTTTTCTGTTCTAAGAATGAGTCATGGAGAAAGTGTTAATCTTGGCGAGGGTGTTAGTTATGAATCCTTTCTTGAAAAAGCCGAATCTATTGTTAATGGGAAAATAATTAGTTAAGGGCAAATACTTACTTCGTCGCGCTTTCTGGGCTCATTCGAATAGATATGCCTTCTTCTTCAAATCGTCTTAATACTTCTGTAGAAATTAATGGTCCGATTTCTTGAGACCAAAGCTCCGCTGCTACCAGACTCTCTTGCATCAACTGAGGCATAATGGCATTTGCTTTCTTGCCTACTTTTGATCGATTAAAAACTACCAGTGCTTCCAATTCATCTAAGGTGAAATATTTGGCGTAAAGCGGATAGATTTCCCTTTGAAGAGCATCATTGGCAAATGCTTTAGAGACGATTTTATCAACTTCTTCATTGACGATATCGATTGCTTGTTGAGATAATTGAGGATTAGCGATTCTTAATACTGATATTAGCTGTTGTGAAAAAGCCCTAGTGAATTGTTGGCTATTCGCAGGCGCCCCAGTGCTGGCTAAAAGTTCTTTTATCGCAGCTAATTTGGCTGCGTCTGTTCCTAGCTCTTCAGCATATATTGAGAAGGTAAAAGGCAACACAAAAAACATTAAGGTGGCAATTTTTTGGATCAAGCGATACTCCTTGTTTTTCCTTGGCTATCCTTATCTAACTGATTTTCTTATCAAATTGTTACCCTATTGAGTATAGACCCTTGAGACCAAGGTATTCTTCCGATTATCTAATTTTCAGTAATAACACCAATAAGATAGGTGTACCCACGGCCTGTAATAACATAAACCTGACCAGCACCTGGGTATTAGACCAGCCCATATTGTGTCTTACATGATCATGGAGGGGGTATCGAATTTGTCCAAATATACCAATTTTGAAGAATCGTAAAAGAGCAACTTTTATCAAGCCTGTGGCGCCGTTAACGAGAACAACAAAAGCGACCACCAGTATCAGGAAGGGATTGCCTGATGCTAGAACTAGAATGCCAAGCAACAATCCAATGGGCCTTGAACCTGCATCTCCCATAAGCACAGCACTAGGATAACTGTTATGCCACAAATATCCGGTCAGGCAACCCACCATAACAAAAGCCATAATGGCCCAGTCAGCGCCTTGCTCATAATGGGGAACGAGTAAATAGCTTGATATTGCGATATGACCAACAATAACGTAGAGAATACCACCCAGAAAAAGCATTGCCATTCCGGAGAGGCTTGCGGATAAACCATCTACGCCATCCGTACAGTTCGTTGCATTGATAGAAACCCAAATCAAGACGGTTGCACCCATAATAAATAGCCAGGGCGGAAAAAGTATGGGATCTTTAAAGAGTGGTAACCAGATAACATAAGGTTGCATTTGGCAAATTATCATAGAAGCCAATATCGCAAGCACAAGATCAAGCGCGCCCAGTCGATATTCGCTCCATCCTCCGATGGCGCGATCATCCAAGTAACCTACCAACATGGCCGCTAGTACGCAACATAGAATTCCCACGAACATCATATTGAAGGGGACGACCAACAAGCTAACCAGAACAAAAATGGGAATGAATATAACCCCAGCACTAACAGGTTTGCCGATGCTTTTGTCAGCGTCAACTGCGAATTTCTTTCCTTTATCTGTTGGTAGAAGATGCCAGTATTTTGGCAGAAGCCACCAAGTTAAACTTGCGCCAAGTGCAGTACCTAAGCCACAAAGAAATATATAAGACGTAAATAATCGAAAAGGGCCAGCAGTATCTGCAAAATATTCACCCAGGAAGTACAACAAGTTATTAACCCTTTAGAAAATTAATTGGTTGAGGAGCTAGTAAAAAAAATGATTATAAAGTTAAAATAGTGGGAAAGAATGAATACTGGCTGAATATTCTAAATTTATTTCGTTCTATCTTGATTTTTCATTATGGCTTGTTGTTATAAGGAATTATGAGAACTCATGAGAAGGAAAATCTATCAGCATCTTTCCATGCAGGGAAATCTGTCCGATAAGTCTTTTGTAAGGACTTCTTCAATGTGAGATGGATCATACCGGCATCTATCCCGGCATCTTTCAAGCAATTTCCATTAAAATCATAACACTGTGAATCTCCCGAATAAGATATTCCATTGCCATCCATACCCACGCGATTAACACCAATAACATAACTTTGGTTCTCTATGGCTCGCGCCCTCAATAAATTTATCCAATGCTGACGACGGGCTTCTGGCCAGTTTGCAACATAGAGTAATAGATCATAATCCCCCGTATTTCGGCTCCACACCGGAAAGCGAAGGTCATAACAAATTTGTGGGCAAATTCGGAAGCCGTTTAATTTGAAAACCAGCTTAGACTGCCCGGCACTGTATGCGTCATTTTCAGAGGACATTCTGAATAGATGTTTTTTGTGGTAATGTTTTAGGTCCCCATTTGGAGACGTCACTATGAAGCGATTAAAGTACTGTAGATTTTCTTTTATAATGAGACTGCCGCAGATCGTCGTTTCAAGCCTTGAAGCCTGAGCCTTCATCCAATTGACGGTGTCGCCCTCCATCGTTTCTGCCAGCACATCAGAAGACATTGAGAAGCCCGTACTAAACATTTCTGGTAATATGAGTAAATCGGTTTGAGTCTTCTCTGTCGCCATCTTCGAAAACAACTTGTCAAACTGGGATCGATTAGCACTAGGATCTTCCCAGGCTAAATCACTCTGGATTAATGTAATCTTGAGTAGATCATTCTCCATCATATTTGCCTTAGCTTTTCACAAGCCTCCAGCAGGGTTTCATTATTTTTGGCGAAGCAAAATCGAATGAATTTTGTGCTCGGTAAGGTTTCACAAAAGACAGATATTGGAATCGCTGCAACGCCGACTTCCTTGGTTAAATAATTCGCAAACTCAATATCCGTCTCACCGGATATTTCGCTGTATTCCGCGAGCTGGAAATAGGTACCTTTACTTGGCACAATTTTAAAGCGAGAGTTTTGTAGGGCATCTACAAATAGATCTCGTTTCTCCTGATAAAAGGCAGGCAGTGTAAGGTAATGTTCTTTGTAGTTTGCCAAGAATTCTGCCAATGCCCACTGTGTAGGCGTGTGAGTGGTAAAGTTAACAAATTGATGGATTTTACGGAATTCGATAGACAATTCTTGAGGTGCAATACAGTAAGCCACTTTCCAGCCAGTCGCATGGACGGTTTTACCAAAAGATGAAATGACAAAACTGCGAGCACGAAT
>JAESSY010000020.1 GCA_016763855.1 Pseudomonadales bacterium | reverse complement strand
AGTCGAAGATTTTACTAAATGCGCACTTCTGCACTCTTGCGAGTGCGTGATTGTTTTGATAAGATATTGCTATGGCGATATATCATCTTAACAACAGTTTTATCTCTAGAAGCAGCGGTCGAAGCGCTGTGCAAGCTGTGGCTTATATCGCCGGAGAAAAACTGCTGGAAAGTCGTCGTAATCAGGTTGCTGATTATACTAATCGAGCCGGCGACGTTGTTTATTCCAAAACGTTAATTAGCGAAAAGCAGCTTAGTGCCTTGAGGTCTAAGTTTGGCGAAAGCTTTCGAGCTATTGATGTTTGGGACGCTTTAGAAAGCTTTGAAGACGCCTTCATTAATCAGCGATATAAAACAGCTGAGACCAGAGAAAAAGCCCTAAACACTGCGCAAATTGCCCAAACAATTGTGGTGGCTCTGCCGAAAGAATTATCAAAAGAAAATTGCATTGAGCTACTCAGTAAGTTTGCAGAAAAGAGGTTTACCTCCCGTGGTTTAGTTGTGCACGTGGCTATGCATGAAGACGAGGGTAACCCTCATGGTCACTTGGTCATTGCTCGGAGATCAATTAGTGAAGACGGCGATATTTGTCATAAAAAAGATCGTGAAATTGTTGCTAGGCTAGAGCTTTTTCAAACCAGAAAACTTTGGGCAGATTTAGCTAATGAAGCTTTAGAAAAAGCCGGTGAGCAGGCAAGAATCACTGAAAAAAGCTTTGCAACTTTGGGGCTAGATTTAGAGCCAAGTAAGCACCGTGGATGGCGAGCAGATCAACTACAAGCGATGGGTAAGCCGTCGAGAATTGTCAGTGAAAATGAGCAAATAGTCGTTGAAAACAGTGAGAAAATCCTTGAAAATAGTCAAATTATTTTAGATGAAATTAGTATTAAGTTGGCGACTTTTACGGAAAACGACTTGTTGTCATTACTGCAAAAACGCCTGGGCGATGACGCGTCATTAATTCAAGGAATTCACGCTAAGTTAATGAATGATGTGATTGCCGTGGGTGAGGGGATGACCGGTTTAATGCGTTATACGACTGAAGTTTATAAGAACCGAGAAGAAAATGCTGTTACTAAGCTGCAGCAAATTCAGGGTCGTGGCTTTGGGATTGTAGCAAGAGGGGTTGAGCAGCTTTTACAAGAAAAATATAGCTTTTTTACAAATGAACAAAAGGTTGCGGTGCGGGGTTTAACCACTAGTTATTTAGAGGGAAGTCACCGCTCATCTGATCAGTTTGGAGTGTTGATTGGCAGGGCTGGGTCTGGTAAAACCACTACGCTTAAGGCGGTAAGCGCGCTTTATAAAAGTAGCGGAGCGGTTGTGATCGGTGCGTCATTATCGTCAGCAGCAACACAAAACCTGGCGGATGATACTGGCATTAAGTGCCGTACGATAGATGCTTATTTAACCCTATGGGGAATTTATCAAAGAGCTGAAGAGGAACTGCTTAGTTTAGAGGGATCAGATGCTAAAACTCTGATGCGCGCTCGTAAAGCTCATGGTGAAATGCAACGGTTAGAGAAGTTTCAGCTAACAGATAGGCATGTGGTGCTGGTGGATGAAGCGGGGATGATTGGCACCGAAAAGTGGGAGAAATTATTAGGCTTTGCTCATACTGCTAAGGCAAAGGTAATAGCAATTGGTGACGACCATCAATTTAAAGCAATTGCAGCTGGTGACTTTTTTAGGAAAATCAGTGAAGAAAGCCAGCAGGTATTTACCCTAAATAAGATCCAAAGGCAAAAGAAAGAATGGATGCGAAATGCTAGTCAGAAGTTCTCAAACCTTTATATGATGGAGGGGCTGAGATCTTATCATGACCGGGGTTTTGTGCATGGTTATAAGGATGAAAGTCAATTGGTGCCGGCTATGGTTAGCCGTTATTTAGAAGGTTATTTAGAGCAAAAAGACCTGGATAAAAAAATAACTAACGGCGTGATGCTAGCCTTTGAAAATAGGATGTGCCGTCAGTTAAATGCGGAGGTAAGGAGTCAGCTAAAAGAGCGGGGAATACTACCTAAAAGAGACGCGCTGCAGGTGAGGGGAATGGGCTTTAGTGCTGGTGACGTTGTGGTTTTGGGTAAGAACGAAGAGATTGATAAGCAAGACCTTAGTAACGGTATGCGGGGCACTATCACTGAAGTTAATGGTAGTGAAATTACTCTTAGAGTTGGTCAGTACCACTTCGTTAGCTTTAGCACTGATGACTATAAATATATTCAGCATGGTTACGCCATGACGACCCATAAGGCGCAGGGTCAAACTTTAAATGTTACGCAGGTGGCGGTTAGTCGTTATATGGACGCGCAGGCTTTTTATGTGGCGATGACTAGACACCGTCATCAGGTGGACGTTTATTTTGAGCAGGGAAGTTTTAAAGACTTTAGGGCATTGGCTAAAAACTTCAGCAGGTTTGCCCACAAGGATTTAGTTAGTGATTATACTATTCAAGAAAAGAATCAACCGTGTTTTAGGCGGGTGCAAGATTACCTTGCCCTTGGCCGTGAGATGGCAAAAACTGTCAGGCAAAAAGAAGTTAATTGGCAAAGTTATAGACTGTTAGAGGTTGAGCGACAAAGGTTGGGCCGAACGATGTTGCAGATGTTAGATCAGCATCAACTCTACATTAAGCAGGCAAGTTTAACTGTTGAACAGGTGGAGGTGGTGTGCGGTTTAAGAGCCAGACCATTAACACGCTTTGAGAGAAAAGCACAAAGGGAAGTGGAGCAGTATGGTTTGCTTTGTCAGGCATATCGGGGAGGGTTGCAAGCACTGAGAGTTTGGCAGCGAGAACAAAGGTATGCAAACTCTAATTTAGAACCACTCCTGAGTGATCATCCGTTGGGTCAGCAGATTTTAACTTGGCAAGCTGAGCGTAATCAACTAGCGGAAAAGATGGTGGGCAAGCTTGATTTATACCGGCCGTTTATTAAAGAAGCGTACGGCAGTTTTGGCTTAAGTGTTAAGGGGGTACGCGGGGTAAATGAGCGTTATCAACTTGAAAAAGCTGAGGAAGTTATTAAAAGGCAGGCAGGTCAAAAGCAAATACACACGCTGCTGGCAAATAGAATCTATCAGCTAGATCACCGTCAACAAAAGTTACCCCTGCAAGAAAGGCAAGAGCCATTATTATTAGTTACGAAAGAAACGTGGCATAAAGACGCTAATTACCAAGCGTATTTAAGTCATTTACAAACCCGGTTAATAAAAGAGATTAAGCTGACGGCTTATAGTGTTATGGGTAGTACTTACGATACCCGTGGTAGTAAAGAATTTTACGGCGAGCGTGGTGAGGTCAGTTTACAGGTTGGGCGTGGTCCTGATCGTGGGCTCTACTATAATAGTAGCAACCACAAAATGGGCGGTCCGCTAACGATGATTGCTGACCAATTGAAGAGTGATAGCGGCCAAGAATTTAATAGGGCAGTGCAGTGGGCGCAACGTTATTTACGAGAAAAACCTTTTGAAAAATGGCAACGAGATAGAGATATTTTGGCCCACCAACAAAAACTTCGTGTTGATGAGGCTCATCATAAATTACTAAGGCCAGTGCAGGGAGAGGAGGTCAAGATTGTGTCAGTTAGCGTGAAAAAAACTGAAGCAGAAGTGCAATTAGAGTACCAGGCATTTACCGTAGGTATTAAAGAGCAGCTAAAAAGTAATATGGCAGCGCTCACCCGACAACTGCTAGATAAGCCCAGCAGAACTGGTAGTATGCAATGGCGTTTTGGTAATAAAGGTGCCATTTCTGTTTATGTGCACGGCGATAAAAAGGGATTGTACTCTAACTTTGAAACTGGAGTAATGGGCGGCCCCTTAAAGATGATTGAAGATCAGCTAAGGTGTGATCATCGTGAGGCATTTCGTTGGGCTTGTCAGTGGTTACAAGAAGTACCGCCGTGGGAAGATAAGCAAAGTTACACACACAACAAAGCTTTAAAAATGGTTGAGATCAATAAGCAAGAAGTTAAAGAAACACCACAGCAACCAGCTCCAAACAAGGGGTACACTTGGACGCAAGTGCCAGCTAAGGGAGTTAAACCACCAAATCTTAAAACTGATAAATACCTTTCTACATGTTAAAAGGTCAGACAAATGGCAGAGTAGAAACCATGCGTTTTGCCTATAAAAACCAAGAGGGTGATATACTTGGTTACGTGGTTAGGCTAGAAGAAGTAGGTGATGACGGTAAGCCAAACGGCAATAAAATTACCCCAACCCTAACTTACTGGCACGGTAGTAATGGCCGCAGTTCCTTCAACTGTTGGAAGTGGAAAGGTCTTGCAGACGACAGCCTTGCAGACGGCAGTCTTGCAGACGGCGCCCAGAAAGGAGGTGCTTCGTCAGTAAATTCAGAAAAAGTAGGTCGTCCTCTTTACGGCCTTGAGCAATTCAGTCGACGTTCGACCCCCAGTCGACGTTCGACCTCCAGTCAAAGCTTGACCCCCAGCCATAGTATGGCACCTGGCCAAGGTTTGGTCGGGGGCCAAGGTTTGGTCCCCGACCAAAGCACAGCCGCGCCTATTCTGATTGTTGAGGGAGAAAAAACAGCAGATGCCGCAAAAGAGATTTTTAAAGATCACATTGTTTTAACTTGGCCAGGTGGTAGTGGCGGAGTTAGTAAAGCTAATTGGTCTCCGGTGATAGACTACATTAAGCAAGCGAAAGAACTTGACCCCAAAAATGTGCCAACAATTACGATTTGGCCAGACCATGACCAGGCAGGTTTAAAGGCGGCAGAAAGAGTGGCTCTGGTGCTATGTCAAAAAAGTAGCAGAGCAGATGGAAACCAAGCAGATGGAAAAGAACTAGAGAGTGAGGCCGCAAAGACAACTGAGTCAAATACAAGTCAGACAAATACAAGTGATACAAATAAAAATGATAGAGAAGTTCAAAACACTCTCACCGAACAATATATTACCGAACAAGACATCAAAGTGGTTGATCTTAAGCCAGCTAAGTACAGTCAGCTACTGCCCCATAAGTGGGATTTAGCCGACGAACTTCCAAAAGAGCTAGCTCAAGATATGGCAGAAGAATTAGCAAATAAAGATGTAACTAAGAATTTAGATAGTCAAGT
>JAESSY010000019.1 GCA_016763855.1 Pseudomonadales bacterium | reverse complement strand
CGGCATTATGTGGAACGACGGCATTATGTGGAACGACGGCATTATGTGGAACGACGGCATTATGTGGAATGATAGCACCGTGTCTACTGCCACTTGGGTGGATCAGCAGTAGTAAAATAATAACTAATCGGACACACTTGCTTCTATACAGTGAATAGGAAGTGCGGCACAACAATAGCATTGTTGTGCCGCTGCATAATGAATATAGTCAACCGCCCTGACTCATCCTCAAATACCTTGTCAAGGATTTTTGCTAATTCAGTGCCAACAACTATTTCAGTGCCGATAGCTATTTCAGAGTAAATCATCATATCGAGCATGTCGTAAGCCCTTATTGAAAAGGTTCTCAACAGCCTGCATGGATAACCAGGTTTAGTACCTGCGACAATCCAATTGGCATATCGAGTAGTCTCCTATTGATTACCCGATATTATTGAGGACTCCGCCGATACTATCTCTCTGAAATCGGACCTGATACCTCGAGTATTCAAACCCTTTCTACTTTCATAAATTGCTACCTTACTTAAAATGAAGCCAATGCCATTCCACGCAATTGCTTGAATTCTTCTTCCGTTATGACACCCATATTTTTCGCTTTAACAAGATCAATGATCTGATCGCCTATTGTTGGCATATTTGTGCCCGTATCGACTCGAACACAAGCACTGGCTCCTTGGATCAAAAGGATCATCAATATAATTTTGATTCTAGATTTCATTCGCATATCCCCTCTTCCATATCGTCACTGAGATGAAAATGGCACCTATCCCAACAGCAAGTAACATTTCCATTGAAAAAACGCCCGCTGCGTAAAAATTACTGAAACCTCCGCTAACTTCCCTGAATGAAATTGAATGGTTGGCAATGAATTCTCGAATATAACCACTGGATCTAAACAAGTAATATTCTATCACCACAAGTAAAATGGGAATACCCATCACCCATGCAAAGGGGACCGACTTTGCCCAGGAAGACACTAACAAGATCCAAGTAAAGAAGGGTAAACACCAAAAGGCTGTGAATAAGAAAAATGCCATCATTCCCAACCAACGCATCATTAAGTGTGCAGGTGCCCAGAGTGTCGACCATACTTCCACAGAATTAAAAGTGGCAACGATGCTCGCAATAATGAGAAAGGCCAATTGCGAGATCACAACAAATACAAGATAGATCGCGGGTATCACAAATAACGCTGTGATTAACTTAGATGCAACCGTCAAACCATCTGAAACAGGCATTGATTTCCAAAATAAAATACTTCTGTCCTTCCTGTCTTCATACAGTGAACCTTGAAGATAAAAGAATATGACAAACCAAAGTGGAACGATAAGCAATAAACTGAAACCGGAATAGAGTTCCTCAAAAACTCTTTCTTTCTGCGCCATAGAACGCTTGGAAAACGACACCAATTGCGGGCCAACAATCTCTGACATAGAAGTATCAGATTTCCCAATAGTCACTTGATGACCAGGGCCATTGTTCTCAACATCGACACTGAAAGAAATTAAGGGTGCAGATATAGCAGACAGTACAACAATCCCAATACTGAAAAGTGTAATGATTAATGGCACATAAAAAATCGCGACTTTATGCTCCCAGAATTCCCTTTTTAGTAAAATGGGTAATTGTTTTACGATAGTATTTTGCATAGATTGACTCATGATTTATCCTCTTCTCATCTTGGCGACAAAAAGATCCGCCACACTCGGAATATGTAACTCGCCTAAGGGCGCAAGTTTCGCTTCATCAACACCTTCAAAGATCATACTTTTACGACCTAACATTTCTCTGGTGCTCAACGGGCCTAGCGCTTCTGCTTCACTAACTTGAGAAGGCTCAACCAAAACTTCACGATAGTTTTCTGATAGCTCATCCATAGCTGTATCCAACACTATTCGCCCCTGATCAATAAACAATAAGTGAGTAAGGAGACTCTCTATTTCTTCAACCTGATGGGTACTGATAATAATGCTGGTTTCACGATCAAAATAATCGTTTAGCAAACTATCGTAGAAGGCTTTGCGGTACAGAATGTCTAACCCAAGCGTAGGTTCATCAAGTACGAGCAAATCGACGTCAATTGCCATGACCAATGCCAAATGCAACTGAGTCACCATACCTTTTGAAAGTTGTTTCACCTTTTTATTGTGTTGAATGTTTGTTTGCTCAAGAAGACCTACCGCCTTGTCACGATCGAAGCGAGGATGGACTGCGCTCAAATAGTCAATAGCATCTTTCACTTTTAACCATCTGGGTAAAACCCCGACATCAGCGATGAAACAAACATTTTCCATCATCTTATGTCGACCTGTTCTCGGATCGATACCCATGACTTCCAGTTCGCCATTAAAATCCGTGAGTCCTAACAATGCTTTTAGCGCGGTTGTTTTACCCGCTCCATTCGGACCAATAAGACCCACAATGGAACCTCTTTGAATACTGAAACTCACATTATCAAGTGCATAGGTATCGCCATAGGATTTAGAGATACCTTTGACCTCTACGATATTTGAGGCGATGTTTGTCGATACATCGTTCATTAACTAGTACTCCTGTTCGTTAACAACTCTTCATTGGATAATTCTAACCTTGCGATTTTTTCACAAATGATCGGCCATTCTTCATTCAAAAAACGTTCTCTTTCATCCGCTTTCAACATTGATCCAGCACCCTCACGAATAAACATGCCAAGACCTCGCTTTTTCTCAACGAGCTCCTCATCAACGAGCAGTTGCAAGGCCTTTGATACAGTAATGGGATTAATACGATGATCACTGGCAATTTGCCTCACGGAAGGAAGTGAATCGCCATCGCTAAATGTGCCCTCAAGCATCAGCTCAATAATTCTGTCGTGGAGCTGCCTGTAAATAGGGTCTTTGTCATTCCAAGTTATATTCATGGGTCGCATACAGTAGTGGTGATGTAGTTAACTATAACACCACTCACTTAAATAACAAGCCGGTAAACGAGGTAAGGACATCTTGGGAGACTTTTACGGTTTTATCTGGCTGTCTCAGTGATGAGACTGCAAATCAGCTCAGTCGCGTTTTTGATCTCGAAGCTGTTCAGAGCAGATTTTAATTCTGCCTCATCGTGTTCGAGTTCATCCAACACACGCAGCAGGGATTCTTTACTTAGATTCTCTTCCTGAATGACCTTGCTCATACCTTCTTCCTGGCAAATCCTCGCGTTGACAATTTGATCACCTCGGCTCGCTTGTCGTGTGAGAGGAATCAAAATGTGAGGTTTGCAGCTTAGGATAAGCTCATAAATAGTATTTGCACCCGCTCTGGAAATGATGTGATCTGCGGCTGCCAATACATCCCCGAATTCATCATTGAGATATTCAAACTGACGATACTTATCTGATTTGTCTTCGAGCACCTCACTATCCACATTACCTTTACCCGCCACATGTACGACTTGATAACGTACCAGTAATTCAGGCAACGCACGTCTCACACACTGATTAATCACCTCAGAACCCAGACTACCGCCAAAAACCAATAGTATTTTTTTGTCATGACTAAATCCGAGAAAGTCCCGACCACGCTTTGCATTACCATTAAGCAATGCAGCTCGAATTGGGGTTCCCGTTATCACTGTTTTTCCTTTGGGTAAAAAATTCTCTGTTTGCGGAAAGCTAACGCAGATGTATGCACTAAAAGGAAAGCATATTTTGTTAGCAAGACCTGGCGTGATGTCGGACTCATGGCAAATGACAGGAATACGCCTTAGCCACGCTGCGACGACTAATGGCACGGAAACAAACCCACCTTTTGAAAAAACAATATTCGGTTTTCTCGTCATACACAGATAGAGGCTCTGAAATACGCCCCATATAACAAAGAAGGGATCAACAAAATTTTGCCAAGACAGATAACGACGTAGCTTTCCACTGGCGATTTCGTGGAAAGGTATCACTAAGGGTTCAATGAGCGTTTTTTCAATACCACCACGTGAGCCAACACATTCGATGCACCAACCGGCATCTTTGAGCGTCTCTATAAGCGCGATATTGGGTGTAACATGCCCTGCCGTCCCACCACCTGTTAAAAGTATGCGCTTTGAATTCATAGCTTCAGGATTTGTTTTACAAATGGGATTGTTACGATTTTCCCCTGGCTTAGTGTTTCCTTTTCTAAGCTGCCGAGGATTTCCATCAATTTTCTCATATCGCGGTGGCTTCGACTAAGAATAAAGCTGCCCACTTCAGGACTCAGCCGATAACCTTGCGCCTCAGCTCTATTTGTTAGTACTACAAGCTTCTGAGAATCACTTAGATTATCAGTCTCGACAGCGGTTGCCGCGATCAACCTAGAGTGGAGGTCAGCTAGTTTTACCTTAAGTTGGGATGCAGGCTTGTTGCCCGCTAATATAATTTGTTTACCACTATCCACTACTGCATTCATCAGATGGAACAGGGCTTCCTCCCAAACTGAGTCTTCAAGTACTTCTTGGATATCATCAATACAAATCACATCAACTGACTCTAAACCTTTCAATATTTCCGACTGATGTTGTTTCAGAGACGTTAGATAAATGGAATTCTTTTTGTAATGGCAAACAGCTTGCAATAAATGACTTCGACCCGTGCCTGGCTTTCCCCAGACATATAGCCATTGGTTTTTCTGCATCAAGATTTCTGCAGCTTCGCCAACATAGTTTATAAAGGTTGCGTCATCTCTGAGGGAAAAATCCAGATGGAGTTGCTTTATCAATCAGGCCTTCCCACTATCATCATTATCATTTGAAAGCGCACCATAATAATCGCTCTCTTTATATTGACTATGGACGTGCCGTATAAACACCATAATGACCGCAGCCATTGGCAAGGCAAGCAAGATACCGATAAAACCAAAAAGCTGTCCTCCTGCGAGAATAGCAAAAATAACTGCAACGGGGTGAAGCCCAATGCGATCTCCTACAAGTAACGGCGTTAGCACCCAAGCTTCTAACATCTGGCCTACGCCAAATACGATAGCAACATATATCAGGTAATAACTTTCATCAAATTGAATAAAGGCCGCAATACTGGCTGCGGCGATACCGACAAAGAATCCAAGATAGGGCACGATGCTTGCCAGCCCCGCTATCATCCCAATCAGCAGTGCAAGTTCTAGACCAAATAACATCAACCCAGTCGCGTAAACGCAGCCTAAAACAAGCATCACTAATAATTGCCCCCTAATAAAAGCACTTAATACCTCATCACATTCGTTGACAAGTTTTACCGTGACAATTTCATTTTCTCGGGGTAATAGTTCTCTCATATATCCAACAAGAATATCCCAGTCTCTCATCAGATAGAAGCTCACTACAGGTATAAGTGCAAGGTTAGCAACAGCGAGCGCCATGGAGAAACCGGAAGCCGTAATTTTACCAATCAACTGCCTTGCAACAGAACCAAGCTGTTGCCAGTTTGCGGTCAATTGGGATTTAAGATCGGTTAAGCTAAAAGAAAATGGATCTACTCCAAATGATTTAATCAAAATAGGGCTCAGTGTTTGCTGCAACCACTGAATAAGAACAGGCATACTTTGAACCAAGGATGATATTTCTGAAATCAACATCGGGACTAACAAAAACAGTGTTGCCAATAGAAACCCAAAAATGAGAATAAAGACAATAATAACGCCGCCGGTTCGACCTAGTCTTCCTTCAAGCTTATCAACCAATGGGTCTCCCAAATAGGCAATCCCCATGCCCACAAGAAATGGCGTTAGGATCGGTTTAAGCAAATAGATAAGAAAAAGCACCAAGCATATAGCACCTATAATCATCATTTTTTTCAGTAAGTTTTCAGTTTCCATCTTTAGGTAACCAACGGTAGTGTAGTTTCTGACTTTGGAGCGAATTATTCATCAAGACCAAAGATTCATCTAACCCGATAATCTCTATGAGCTGTTCAATCCGCCCTTCTGTTTTAAGACTAAACAATACGTTATCACCATCAATTTCGGTGACGAAGGTATCCAGGACTGGCGTAAGGGATTGCAGGTAATTCGAAACAGCAGCATAATCTTCTAGGGAAGTAATGTTTTCAACACGAAAGTCGATCAAATTTCGGGAAGAATCAATTGCATATTTTGCCGCTAACTTATCGACAAGTATATCAGTAAGATCTAGTACCAATTCTTCCACACTGACGGCAAGACTGCTAAATTCATACCACTGTTGATCAATTTGGTAACTCCAACTACCGGTCCACTGTCCCGCTTTATTCTTTTGAATTCTAGCGGTCAGAATGGCGTCAGGATTGTACCGCGTAGAAGCACCTTCGATTCTTTCTAGGAAAGCGCCCCAAATTTCTGCTGTCAGCAGCTCATCTTCTAAATCAAACAAAGGGTATAAGAAAGGCAATCCTCGTAATTTAGCTTGGTTCGACAAAGCGATACCCAGCTCTGAGGTATCTGATTCAGTCAGTATTCGACGACCACCTTCATCACTTAGGGCTAACCAAAGTAAAATACTAGGTCGGTTGCTTCCCCATACAGGATAACCAGCACTTCTTAATAATTGCGCAATGGCAGAAGGTTCGAAACGCAGCCTTAATATTCGGGCCGCAACGAGTTGATCTCCAATTTGAAACTCTCTATCCGTTGCCTGATAACTATATTGGTAATAATAATCACCGGGCTTTCTTAAGGCTCGAGCAATGACAGGATTCTGTTGGATCATATTAGCGCCAGATACTCTGATTAGTACCTGAGTTAAGCCTGCTCTTGCCCCAGAATTGAGCTGTCCGCTGCTCTGGGAAGTCACAAAGACCTCAGCAACATAAAGATCCTCTATCACTACCGCATAGGAAAAGCCTGATTGAACCATTCCCCAAAACAATAACAAAAATCGAGCTTTTTTTAGATTGTTAATAACAGACTTCCCTGAAATTGATGGATTTATTCAGTTTGAATTCAGCCAACTCGCTATATTATCTAGATTCTTAGTTCGCTTTCGGGTCTATATGTCATAATCTACTCAAGCTGAGTATTGATCATTTTAGAACAGCGAATTTACAATTTAGATTGAATGGTAGAAATTCACAAATCCATGTACAAATTTTTAGCCAAGATTACCATAAGTCTGATAGTGATGGGCACATCCGTTACATCATTGGAAGCTGGAGATGGACCTAGCCTATTCCGTGCAGTCTATCAGGCAGATTATAAAGGTATTCCCGTAAAGGCCAAAGGGATTCGAGAACTTAGTATAGATGAGAACGGCGTTTACAGGCTGACCTCAATTGCAACTTCCTTTTTTGTTTCAATCAACGAAGCTTCCACTTTCAAAGTAGACAAGCAAAAGATTATTCCGATCGAGTACGAATACCATCGTTCAGGTATTGGCAAAAATAGAGACGCTGTCCTTAAATTCGACTGGAAGAAAATGACAGTCCTCAACAATGTTCAGGCTAAACCCTGGAAGATGAAAATCATGAAGGCAGCCTCGACAAATTGGTTTATCAACTACAAATGCGAGAGGACTTACTTCTCGCAAGAAGCAAGGGGCTACCTTGGCCTCTGCTACATTATGAAATTGCCGATGGCGGCAAGCTCAAAAAATACGAGTTTGAAGTGATGGGAGAAGAGGTGATTGAAACACCAATAGGCAAGATCAACACTTTAAAAATCGTGCGCGTAAAACATCGCAAAAATCGAGAAACAGCATTTTGGCTCGCGCCTGAATACGAATTCCTATTGGTTCGCCTTCAGCAGTTAGAAGGCAATGGTCGAGGCTTCGAATTATTACTTAAGGAAGCTAAGTTTGATGGCAAACAAATCTAGACTCATTTTGGAAAGTTTCAGCGTTAAGAATTTTCATAGCAGAAACTAATCATTAATCGTAGAATCTGGTCAAATCAGATACTGAAAAAGGAATTAACTTGGAAAACAAGATACCACCACCTTTGATTGCAATAAGCGCAGCTTTACTGATGTTTTCAGCAACTATCATCTTCCCAACGCTCATGATAGCCATCCCCTTTGGAAACATTATTGGTGCAATATTATTTATTGTATCTGCATTTGTAATGGGGGCGGGTGTTTGGGAGTTTCGACAAAGAAGTACGACCATTAACCCACTAAAACCCGAAACTGCGAGTTCCCTCGTCAACACAGGCATCTTTCAATATACAAGAAACCCCATGTATCTAGGCATGGCGGGAATATTAGTGGGGCTGTTTTTCTATTGGGGCAACTTTGTATCAGCGCTTATAATACCCGTTTTTTTGCTCTACATTTATCAGTTTCAAATCAAACCGGAAGAAAGGGCGATGATAAAATTGTTCTCTTCTGAATTTGAAGACTACTGCAAACAAGTGAGGCCTTGGATCTAGGGCTTCCAACCCAGACAATAGGCGACTATTTTGTTACCGTCCAGATCCCTAAAATATCCCCCATAGAAGCCCATACTGGAACCTCTATCTCGCGGCTCTCCTTCATCAGTTCCACCAAGGGACAGGGCTTTTCGATATAGCTTTTCTACATTCTCGGCACTACCAACATCTAGCGCTATCATCGCGCCGTTACCCACAGTCGCTGTTTCTTCATCGAAGGGTTTAATCACAGAGAACATGGTCTGGCCAGATTCAGCGGACCAACCCAACATTCTCTCATCTGTCATTGCGCGGCGCGCGCCGATTTCAGCCAACAACTCATCATAGAAAGCTCCTGCCATTTCTAAATCGTTAGTACCTAATGTGATGTATCCAATCATAGCGATGTTCTCAATCTGGTTTTATTTCAAGATGCCTTTCTTTTATTCCAATAGGTTAGTTCAGAATCGTTAAGGTAAATTCTTGCTCCACCGAATTCTATTCCCTCAGCAGAATCTGTACCGCATATCACTTCAAGTTCCTTGGAGGTCAGAGTTGGCCATTTTGCCCTTGCCTCATCCTGGCTCGGGCGAGCACGTGCTTTTGCTACAATACCAGGAGAAACCGCTTCCAGTGCAGCCTCATATTCTGCATAGGGTCGATACCCAGGCACAGTCTTTTCACCGTTTGGCCCAACAAAGACGAAGGTGGGCAAGTTATATCTTTCATGGCCTTCAGATTTCATCATGGGGCCCGCTAAATGATCTGCATCCGTATCTGCAAGACCTCGAACGTAATCATTAGGTCGCCTTGTCTCTTCCCAATCAGAAAGGTAAGCAGCTTTCACATCTTCTCTATCGCAATCCGCCATGAGTTGCTCAATATCGAGTCCAGGCACGCCTTCTAAGGCAGCTTCAATCTGCTCCATCTTGTCAACGGGTGTTCCGTAGAAAAATACTGCCTCCCGAAGTCGTCTAAGTACAGCTTCAGCAATATTCACACCTTGTCTTTCTGCCGCCTTTACGACCAAACAAGGTGGATCTGTCGACAATGCCATATATTGGAGATCTTCTGGGTAAGGCATGCCTGTGATACCCGTGACGCGTTTCCAAATTTTCAGATAAATTTGACCAGCATTGACCGGGTCCCATGGTTGAAACATCTTTACGGTGGAATTATCCCTACAGAGGCCAGCCATGACAGGCCGCCACTTAACCAGCCCCTCGAAGCGCCATTGCATTAATCGTTTATACGGCTCAGTTCCCCATGCAATTGAACAAAGGGGGTCTGTATACTCAACTATCTCGACAAGTGAATCGGTCATAACACTTCCTCTAGTCTTTATTAGGCTTTAGCTCTTTATCAAGCTTTGGGCCCTCTGTTAAGCTTTAGGCAACGTAACACCACGCTGGCCTTGGTACTTTCCGTTTCTATCTTTGTAAGACATCTCACAAGCTTCGTCAGATTCAAAAAATAACATTTGCGCAACGCCTTCGTTGGCGTAGATTTTTGCGGGCAAGGTCGTCGTATTTGAAAACTCCAAGGTCACATGCCCTTCCCATTCAGGCTCTAATGGCGTGACATTAACGATAATACCGCACCGAGCATAAGTGGATTTACCCAGACAAATTGTTAGAACACTACGAGGAATTTTGAAATACTCAACCGTTCGCGCAAGTGCAAATGAATTCGGCGGGATAATACAAACATCACTTTTGATGTCTACAAAGCTTTTCTCGTCAAAGGCTTTGGGATCAACTGTAACGGAATGAATATTAGTGAAAACTTTGAATTCATCCGCACAACGGACATCGTAGCCGTAACTCGACGTGCCATAGGATATCAATCGATTGCCATTTGATACTCTCACCTGACCACGCTCATACGGAGAGATCATATCTTCATTCTCCGCCATTTGACGAATCCAACGATCAGATTTTATAGACATTGCTTTTCCCTTTTATTCACTAGCGCAGAAGCATACATCAAAACAACTAACTTTCCGGACCTGCATTAGCTAAATAATTAGTCACTTATAAACTTAATCGTTGGTGTCGCCTTTTGAATGCCATCGATCATTTCGTGAATCTGACGCGCCAGATCCCTAAAAGTATGAGCGATCTCGCCATCAGGGTCAGAAACTACGGGGGGCTTGCCACCATCACTTTGCTCTCGAATAGACATCGCCAGAGGTAAACGTGCGAGCATTTTTGTTTCATATTCAGACGCGACAGAATCCCCTCCACCGCTACCAAAAATGGCCTCTTTATGACCGCATTCCGAACAAGTGTGCATACTCATATTTTCAACAATACCCAGTAAGGGCACTTCCACTTTACGGAACATTTCAATTGCCTTGCGAGCATCCAATAAGGCAATGTCCTGTGGTGTTGTCACAATAAGTGCGCCGCTCATAGGGACATTTTGAGCCATCGTTAACTGAATATCGCCAGTACCCGGGGGCATATCAACAATAAGATACTCCACATTCTGCCAATATGTTTGTGTTAGTAGCTGTTGGAGCGCTCCACTGGCCATAGGGCCACGCCAGACCGCTGGTGTACGATCAGATGTCACAAAGCTCATAGACATCATTTGGATTTTATTTGCAACGATGGGCTGAAAGAATTCTCCAGAGATTTCTGGCTTAGTGCCTGAAGGAATACCCATCATCAATCCCTGGCTAGGACCATAAATATCTGCATCCAAAAGCCCAACGGTGTGCCCTTCTGCAGACAATGCGAGGGCTAGATTGGCAGAAACTGTGGATTTTCCGACACCTCCCTTACCAGAAGCAACAGCAATGACATGCTTAATACCAGGTAAATTGAATTTTTGTGGACCATTGGACTGACTGATGAGATTTCTCCGATAAGGGTGTAATAGCGCTATTTAATCCCATCTCACCCTTGAAGCACACCCTTGATATTCAGAAACGACAAAAATAGTGTTCGATAAGCCACTAAATGCTTGGAACCTCGCTTCGGCATCGGTATTCTTAGCACCCTCAAAAAATGCCACTAACTAATAGTGCGAATTATTTATGACCAAGCGCCACATTCTTGTTACCAGTGCTTTGCCAAACGCCAATGGTCCCATTCATCTGGGTCACTTGTTTGAGCATATTCAAACCGACATCTGGGTTAGATATCAACGCATGCAAGGTCACGAATGTATTTATGTTTGCGCAGATGATACCCATGGTACGGCGACAATGCTTGAAGCAGAAAAAAAAGGCATCGTCGCTGAAGCCTATATCGCTGAGATTAAAGCGAGCCATGAGCAAGACTTTTCTGAGTTCAGCATTAGTTACGATAATTACTACTCTACACATTCATCTGAAAACGAAGCTTACTGCACTGAGATTTTTCACGCTCTCGAAGAAGCCGGCCAGATTAAAGAAAAAGCTGTCGAACAACTCTTCGATCCAGAAAAGAATCTGTTTCTCGCAGATCGATTTATTGTTGGAAGATGCCCCAAGTGCAATACAGAAGATCAATACGGTGACAATTGTGAAGCCTGTGGAGCAACCTATGCTGCAACAGATTTAATTGACCCTAAATCAAAAATTTCGGGGGCAACACCCGTGCTCAAATCATCGACCCACATCTTTTTTACGCTTTCTAACTTCACAGACTATTTGAAGGAATGGACCCGTAGCGGAACCCTTCAGGATCAAGTTGCTAATAAATTAGCCGAGTGGCTTGATGTCGGACTGACCGATTGGGACATCAGTAGAGACGCTCCCTATTTCGGAATTGAGATCCCAGGATATCCAGAGAAATACTTCTACGTCTGGATGGATGCTCCAATTGGATACATCGCAAGCTTCAAAAATTGGTGCGATCGAACCAATACGGCGCTCGTCAATGATTACTGGTCACAGGATTCAAATTACGAAGTTCATCACTTTATTGGCAAGGACATTATCAATTTCCACGCCCTTTTTTGGCCCGCCATTCTGAAATGCGCAGGATACAGAACGCCCACCCGTATCCATACCCATGGATTCGTGAATTTAAAAGGGCAAAAAATGAGTAAGTCCCGTAATACAGTTGTAAATGCGAATACCTTTGCCAAACACCTTAATCCGGAATTTTTACGATATTACTATGCAACAAAACTAAGCAATAGCATCGATGATAACGACATCAATATGGAAGACCTTGTCCAAAAGGTCAATTCAGATCTTGTCGGTAAAGTCGTTAATATCGCCAGCCGGTGTGCTGGTTTTATTAAGAAACAATTTCAAGGTAAATTGGCATCCGCAGCAGGCACTGAGCTAATTGCGGAATTCATCGATAAGAAGCCCATTCTGGAAGCGCATTATGAAGCCGGAGATTTCAGTAAGGCCGTTCGCGAGATTATGGCGATGGCGGATAAGGCGAATCAATATATCGCAGAGAACGAACCCTGGGCAAAAATCAAAATCCCAGGGAATGAAGCCGATGTGCATCAAGTATGTTCAGATGGTATTAATATGTTCAAAATTATCATCGGGTATTTGAAACCTATCGTGCCAAATTTAGCTAAGAAGTCCGAGGCTTTTCTCAATATAGAAGCAATGGATTGGCAATCAATTGACTCGCCCTTATTTGATCATGAGATTAACAAATTCAAAGCGCTCTTGATCCGGGCTGATGGTAAGGACGTCGATTCGATGCTTGCTGAAGCCGCAGGACCAGATGTTGAAACAGAAGCAAAAGTCAGCGGTAAAAAATCTAAAGCTGCAAATGACAGAACAAGTGAAAAAGCTGATGATAAACTCGGTGAAATCGAATTTGATGATTTCGCCAAAGTAGATCTCAGAGTTGTCACAATCATCAATGCAGAAGAGGTAGAAGGGGCTGACAAATTGCTTCGATTGACCCTCGACTTAGGCGATGAAACAAGAAACGTCTTCGCCGGTATTAAATCTGCGTACACGCCAGCGCAATTAATTGGTAAGCAGACTGTGATGGTAGCCAACCTCAAACCCAGGAAAATGAAATTTGGTTTATCAGAAGGCATGGTTCTCGCCGCGGGCCCCGGAGGCCGTGATCTATTTATTTTAGAGCCTCATAAAGGCGCTAAAGCAGGCATGAAAGTAACATAAACCACAAACATTGCTTAAGATAAGGACAAGCATGCATGACTGACGCATTCGTTATTTTATTAGCTACGATATTCGTCAACAATTTTGTCATGGTGCAGTTTTTAGGTCTATGCCCCTTTATGGGTGCATCTCAAAAAATGGATGCAGCCATCGGCATGGCCGCAGCAACAACATTTGTTCTAACCCTAACATCTGCGGTTAGCTACCTGGTCGAGCACTATCTCTTAATACCCTTTGAACTTGAGTACCTTCGTATCATCGCCTTCATCGTTATCATTGCTGCATTGGTACAGTTTTCAGAAATTGTCATTCGTGCAACCCAACCCATGCTCCACCAAATCCTCGGATTATTTATCCCGCTTATTACCACCAATCGCGCTGTCCTCGGAGTTGCCTTATTAAACGTCAGGCATGCCCATAGCTTTTTTGACTCCATTCTCTTTGGCTTAGGAGCCGCGCTGGGATTTTCCTTGTTACTAATTCTCTTTGCTGCAATTAGAGAACGGCTACAATTTGCAGATATACCTTTGCCCTTTGAAGGCGCCGCGATCAACATGATCACAGCAGGCATTCTCTCTCTCGCCTTTATGGGCTTTACAGGGATGTCTTAAGATGACCGATCTCATTTCAGGCCTAATACTCATTTCGACAATGGGATGCTTTATCGCTGTTCTGCTTCAATATTCTGCCAAAAGATATCCTGAACAAATTGATGAAGTCGTGATCGCAATAAACAACTTACTCCCACAAACTCAATGTGCACAGTGCGATTATCCTGGTTGCAAACCCTATGCTGAAGCAATTGCAAACGGCGAGGATATAAACCATTGCCCCCCCGGGGGGGAAGAGCTTATTAGAAATCTTGCTGTCCTTTTAGGTAGAGAAACCAAACCATTGGATCTTAATTTTGGGGAAACCAAAGCACCCTCGGTTGCCGTCATCAGAGAAGCTGAATGTATTGGTTGTACCTTCTGCATCAAAGCATGCCCAGTCGATGCCATTATCGGCGCGCCTCAGCAAATGCACAGCATCATCACTGAGGACTGTACGGGATGTGAACTCTGTCTTGAGCCCTGCCCTGTTGATTGTATCGACATGCTTATCACTCAAGATAACCTCGCTAAAACTTATCCATTGCACTTATTAAAACCAGTGCCAAAACCGATCAAGTCCACTGAGGTATCGCCTTGTATTCGCTGTGGGGAGTGTGAAATTCAGTGCCCAAAATCCCTTGCGCCTCACGAGCTCTACTTTCAAAGAGAGAGCAAGACTGCGATGGAAATACTGGATCTCGACGCCTGCATCGAATGTCGAATTTGCGACAGAGCTTGCCCGAGCCATATTCCCCTTACTCGAATTTTCGTCGAAACAAAACAACGAATAGAATCTGAGAAAGAAAAAAGCATTGCGGCAAATACCGCCGAGTCCAAATTCCTTGCCCATGAACAAAGGCAAAACCAGGACCATAAAAAAATCAGAACCAGAGCAAGCCGTGATGATAGAGCCAGTATCTTAGCCCAGTTATCAAAAAATAATTCGGGTGAAAACAAATGAGCTTTTCTGTCTCTCTGACAAAGTTATCGGATCTCGTGGTGCAAGCCAAAACCTCAACACACCGAATGATGTTCTTTGTGATCGCTGCCTTGTTACCCGGTTTGGTGACGAGCATTTACTATTTCGGGTTCGGAATCGCTCTGAACGTACTACTGAGTATTTTGACCTGTCTATTGCTTGAAGGTTTGGTACAGAAAATCAGAGACTTGCCTCTCAAATCACTTTTAGACGGCTCAGCTGTCGTAACAGGATTTCTAATTGGTTTGTGTTTACCGCCAGAAATATCCGCTGGAATTGTCATTTTGGGTTCTGCTTTTGCGATCCTTTTTGGTAAATTGCTCTATGGCGGTTTAGGCCAAAACATCTTTAATCCTGCGATGGTAGGCTACGCGGCTCTTATTATTTCATTTCCCCTGGCAATGTCTACCTGGCCCGCTCTCTTCAATACACTTGATGGCAGCAGCGGCGCGACACCTTTAGATCTCATTAAGTTCCGGGGTGCTCAAACAATTGATGAAATAACAATGGTGACTCGCATACTTTCAGACTCCCCATGGCTAGTCATTAACTTAAGTTATTTAGTAGGTGGGATCGCGCTTGTTTATTTCGGTATTGCAAGATGGCAAGGTGCGGCAGCTATGCTCCTCACTCTGACACTTCTTTATACTCTGTTTTATGACAGCGGCAGTTCCCATAGTTTAGGATCCCCTTTATTTCACTTGTTCTCTGGCGGGACAATGTTGGCTGCATTTTTTATTGTGACCGATCCTGTCACTTCCCCGGATTCCAAAAATGGATTAATCCTTTTCGGTGTGGGTGTTGGACTGCTTACATTTTTAATTCGATCCTACGGTGCATATCCAGACGGTATTGCTTTTGCTGTTCTGCTCATGAATGCAACGGTGCCTTTAATTAATCAAATCAGGCTAAAGCAATTATGAGCGGCGTAATTTTCAGGCTGACAGCACTCGCTTTCATCTGTGCTCTAGCATTGGGTTTAATGCATTTGAAAACCAAACCCTGTATTCTCGCTAACAAGAAAGCTTATGCTTTAAAGCAACTTCAAAGTGTTATTCCAGATAGATCAGTCGAATTTATCGCAATCGGAGACGCTGTATTCGAAATACGTGAAGAACAGGTGCTAATTGGATATTTAAAAGAAATCACCACGGAAGCTGGCTACAACGGCGAGATCAAATTGTGGCTAGCAGTCTCTTTGGACAACAAAGTGATGGGTGCCAGAGTCACGCAACATAATGAAACACCCGGCTTAGGAGACGATCTGGACATTGCGGTATCTGATTGGATCTTGTCATTTAACGATCAAAAGCTAGAAACAATTCGCTGGGCTGTTAAAAAAGACAAGGGAGATTTCGATCAATTTACAGGTGCAACAATTACACCCCGTGCAGTTGTCGCCGTTATTGAGAAAGCACTGTCAGCGAATGTAAACAAGGACGTTGGACGTGAGGTAAAAAATGGTATCTAAACAAATTACCATGAATGGTCTTTGGCATCAGAACCCCGCACTTGTTCAATTACTCGGTCTTTGCCCGCTTTTGGCTGTATCAAATACAATTACGAATAGTTTGGTTCTCGGTTTTGTGACTCTCATCGTTCTCACAGCATCAAACCTCATTATCAGTCTAATTCGACCCTGGCTGGATGACACCACTCGCTTGCCCGCACAAATCATGGTCATCGCCAGTTTTGTCACGCTATCTGATCTTGCACTTCAAACCTGGTTCTTTGAAATCCATCAAATAATTGGTTTGTTCATCGCGCTTATCGTAACCAACTGTACGGTTTTGGGGCGTGCAGAAAGTTTCGCTAGCCGAAATCCTGTTTTAAATTCTATTCTAGACGGCTTTATGATGGGGTTGGGATTTATGTTGGTGATAGTCTTGATGGGCACATTGCGTGAGGCGCTGGGGCAAGGCACATTGTTTCAGCAAATACATTTAATCATTGGCGGTAGCGCTGACGACTGGGTTATTCACCTACCCAACAGTCAATTTCTCTTGCTAGTATTACCACCAGGCGCCTTTATTTGTTTTGGTTGCCTCATTGCACTCAAAAACTGGACTGAGCAAATCGGTGAGAAAAAGCGAGAGGCAAACCAAAAGAAAAGCCCACAAAACAGCTTAAGCCAGATATGAATAAAGAAAAGAGAATTCAAATACTCTCCCTACTGCGAGATGAAAATCCAAATCCAACAACAGAACTGAATTACACCAGTAATTTTGAACTTCTCATCGCCGTGGTGTTATCGGCCCAAGCAACAGATGTATCAGTCAACAAAGCGACTGATAAACTTTATAAGGTTGCCAATACACCTGAAAAAATACTAAAACTGGGATTGACTGGGTTAAAGAAACACATCAAGACTATTGGGCTCTACAACAGCAAAGCCGCTAATGTCATGAAGACCTGCAAGATTTTAATTGAAGATCATAGTTCGATCGTTCCGGATAATAGATCAGATCTTGAAGCCTTACCCGGCGTC
Organism: Pseudomonadales bacterium; assembly: GCA_016763855.1. Taxonomy (GTDB): domain Bacteria; phylum Pseudomonadota; class Gammaproteobacteria; order Pseudomonadales; family Azotimanducaceae; genus JAHRVQ01. The sequence continues at coordinate 23,774 of JAESSY010000019.1, read as the reverse complement.
GGTAGAAAAACCGCTAACGTCGTTCTCAATACTGCATTTGGTCAAGCCACCATGGCGGTGGATACCCACATATTTAGAATTTCCAACCGGATTAACTTTGCACCCGGAAAAGACGTCAGAAAAGTTGAAGACAAACTGATGAAGGTCATTCCCAAGGAATTTATTCTAGATGCTCATCATTGGTTTATTTTGCACGGTCGCTATGTCTGCACCGCAAGAAATCCTCGTTGCGGCGCTTGTGTCATATATGACCTTTGTGAATTCAAAGGCAAAAAAATGGACTTAGAGGAATAACCAGTCTAAAATTTTCGACCTTTCTTACTTTCCACTTTCAATCGCAAAGCATTTAGTTGGATAAATCCAGCGGCATCTTTTTGATCATAAGCGCCAGCATCATCCTCAAAGGTTACAATGTTGCCATCATAGAGACTATCTTGAACAGATTCTCGACCAACCAAAATGACATTACCTTTATAAAGCTTTAACCTTACAACACCATTAACATGTTGTTGGGAGTTATCAATCAACGCCTGCATTGCACGACGTTCTGGCGACCACCAATAACCGTTGTAGATCAGAGTGGCATAACGCGGCATTAAATCATCTTTAAGGTGAGCCAGTTCTCTATCCAGCGTAATGGATTCAATTGCTCGATGACCTTTAAGTAGTATTGTGCCACCCGGAGTCTCATAACAACCTCTTGCTTTCATTCCAACATAACGATTCTCTACGATATCAACTCGACCAATGCCATTTTCACCCCCGACTTTATTGAGATAGGTCAACACCTCGGCGGGTGTCATCGTTTTTCCATCGATCGCAACCACATCGCCATTAGCGTAGCCAAGTTCAATGTAGGTCGCTGCATCAGGCGCTGATTCAGGAGAGTTAGACCAGAGCCACATTGACTCCTCAGGTTCTGAATTCGGATCTTCGAGGATTCCTCCCTCGTAAGAAATGTGCAGTAAATTCGCATCCATTGAATATGGGGATTTATTGCCTTCATGTTTTCGATCCACTGGAATTTGATGCTTTTCGCAAAAGGACATAAGAGATTCTCGAGACGTTAAATCCCATTCTCTCCAGGGAGAAACAACTTTAATATCAGGGCGAAGGGCATATGCACCTAATTCAAAGCGAACCTGGTCATTGCCCTTTCCGGTTGCGCCGTGGGCTATTGCATCTGCACCGGTTTCGTTCGAGATCTCAATTAAGCGCTTAGCAATTAGCGGCCTGGCAATTGACGTACCCAGAAGGTATTCACCTTCATAGATCGTATTACAACGAAACATCGGAAAGACGAAGTCCTTAACGAATTCTTCACGTAGATCATCAATAAAGACTTCACTTGCACCTGAATTCAGTGCTTTTTGTCTCACTGGCGAATAATCATCTCCATCTCCTAAATCAGCTGTGAAAGTGACGACTTCGCACTGGTAGGTTTCCTGTAGCCATTTCAGGATAGCAGTTGTATCCAAACCGCCGGAATACGCTAGCACAATTTTTGAAATATCAGACATTGATTTGGCCTCAGAAAAAGAGCGCTATCTTAACAAATTTATCTGCAGGGAAACATCTGATTAGGGAAACGCTGTGTAACGCAATTGTGAGATCGAGGAGAGAATAGCGCTAGTTCAGTACTCTCTCAGGGATTTTGGCTGAGTGTTAGATTTTTTTCACTACTTTTTTCTCTGCTCTTTTCTCTGCTAAGACGAATTGTCGTTCTTCTGTTTTTCGCTTTGTGCTTAGCACTGTCATTTTTCACGACAGGATATCTCTCCCCGTGAAACCGCGTGACAATCTTTTCTGCGGGAATACCAAAGGAGAGTAAATAGTTTGTGACTTCCTCTGCACGTTTTTCCGATATGGTGACATTGTCTTTGTTAAAGCCCGTCGCATCCGTGTGTCCATCGACAAACACTTGCTGCACGCTTTCATCCACCAAGAGATACTCGACTAATCTATCCAAAAGCAGCTTGCCACTGTGTGGAATTTCGTATTTTCCTGATGAATACTGAATACGACTTCTTTCCACCTGATTGTAGTTAGATGAAAGCAATTTTGCTTCACAGCGCTTGTACGCTTCATAAGCTTTTTTGATTCCGACCGCCGAGAGATAAATATCCAAGGGTTCATTATTCGTCTCTCTCAAGACACCTTTGAACCCAATTAAATGGCCCTGGGTTAATTCCGTCAATAATTCTTTCGCTAAATCTCCGCTGACAATGACTTCTCCATTAACAGCAATAATCTTTGCTAATGTTTTCTTCGTACCATTCGGACGCCAAACGGGAGGGTTCGAAACCACCAACACTTTATCCTTAGCATATCGATATCCATCGCCCTCCAAATGCAACTGTTGTTTTTCACCAGCCTCATGAATAAAACGTCCTTTGCCAAAGGCTTTAATATCATGGCTCAGCCGACACATAAATCGATCACCACTGTGAGTCCAACTACTTTCACCCAAGGGCGTGAGGTATTTAAAACCCAGCGACGTGCCTGGCCACAAACACAAAATAGCGATATAACAAAATACTCTTTTTCTCCTCATTCCTTAAGATTAGAAGGTCTTAAGCATCCGTCCAGTTTGATCACTCAATATGGAAGAAATTTCGTGTACAATAATTTCATGTACAATAGCGTACTCTACCCTCGATAATACCGGCTATACATGCGCAGTCTGACTATTGCTCGCCCCGATGATTGGCATATCCATCTCAGAGATGGCGCATATCTATCAACCACTGTTCCAGATTTGGCACGTGTGTTCGCCCGCGCTATTATTATGCCCAATCTACTTCCCCCTATAGATCAGGTACAAGCCGCTGAGGCCTATCGGAATCAAATTATTCAAGCCATCCCCCCAGGCATTCGTTTCGAGCCGTTAATGACAATGTACTTAACCGAGCAAACAAGTGCTTCAACCATAGTGGAGGCAAAAAAATGTGGGTTTGTACACGCTTTCAAATTGTATCCAGCAGGTGCGACGACAAATTCGAACGCGGGGATTTCCGCCATTAAATCTTTGTATCCGGTTTTTGAAGAAATGCAGAAGCAGGGTATGCATCTGTGTATTCATGGAGAAGTGACCAACAATGAAGTCGATATTTTTGACCGGGAAGCGGCTTTCATCGACGAATCTCTTTTACCGATTACAAAGGATTTTCCGAAACTGAAGATCATATTTGAACATATCACGACAATAGAAAGCATCGATTTCGTAAAGGAAGCTTCGAACAATGTGGCTGCCACAATCACAGTCCATCATCTCTTATACAATCGAAACCACATGTTAGCGGGAGGCATGAAACCACTTTATTATTGTTTACCGATACTAAAACGTAACAAGCATCAACAAGCATTGATCACTGCAGCGACTTCGGGCTCAAATAAATTTTTTCTCGGCACCGATTCAGCACCCCACCCACGATCAGCCAAAGAAAACATCTGTGGTTGCGCCGCTGGTATTTATACCGCTCATGCCGCAATTGAACTTTACGCAGAGGCTTTTGATCTGGTCAACGCACTCGACAAGTTAGAAGGATTTAGTAGCTTCTACGGGCCTGATTTCTACGGTCTTGAAAGAAACAAGGATAAAATCACACTGACGGAAGAATCTTGGCAGGTGCCAGCAACACTAAAGTTCGGAGAGGACATATTAGTTCCCCTGCGCTCCGAAGATCACATTCTTTGGAAAGTAAATAACAGTACTTAATCAGCTTTTAAAACCAAACAAACTATCATTAAGAAGGGATGTTTTGAACAATTCAAAATCAGCTATCGCTCACCGATTTCGTGGATATTTACCCGTTGTAATAGATCTTGAAACGGGTGGCTTTAATGCCAAGACAGATGCCTTGCTCGAACTTGCAGCCGTCGTCATAGAAATGGATGAAAATGATCTACTTATTCCGGGAGAGAAGTTCTTCTTTAACGTCGAACCTTTTGAGGGCGCAAACCTTGATCCTGCATCACTTGAATTTACAGGTATTGATCCGCTTAATCCTCTCCGTATGGCCGTACCTGAACAAAAAGCCTTGAGCGAAAGTTTTCGCGGTATTCGTAAACACGTCAGGGACACAGGCTGCCAAAGAGCCATTATAGTCGCTCACAATGCTGCATTCGATCACGGTTTTTTGAACGCAGCTGCGGATAGATGCAATCTTAAACGTAATCCTTTCCATCCTTTTTCATCCTTTGACACAGCCACCTTGTGTGGATTGGCTTACGGCCAAACCGTTCTTGCAAGAGCTTGCAAGGAAGCACAAATAGGTTTTGATGCAAACAAAGCCCATTCGGCTGAATATGATTGCGCCAAGACTGCAGAAATATTCTGTAAAATCGTCAACCGTTGGAAAGAATTAGGTGGATATGAACTCGCCTATTAACTTAGAAATGCAAGCCAGAGAAATAGAACCAATCCACCGCCAATGGTGACCATGGTGTTGTTGCGCAGGCCAACGGATGATAAACCCAGCCAGGCGCCACTGAGCAGTACAAACAACAGGGCAACAGCCATCACCTTCTGAAAATCTTTAAACAACAATGGACCGTGGCCTTTGTGCAATTCGATCAGACGCTTTTGCAGGCTGGGTACATTGCGGCTGATGGTCACATGCTCTGCGGATACCTGCAGGACGTAGTAGGTTTGAGATGTGGGTCGCGTTGTCAACATGGCATCGCCCGCACGTAGATATTCGAACTCGTGGTCGATGCTTAGGTTATTAAACAAGGCGCGTACATCCGTCTCGATGGTTTCAGAGGTAAGATCCAAGCGCACGTCAGCAGGTACTTGTATGGCTGTTTCTTCAACCGTACCTTTGATATTTACCAGATAAAGCCCGCCGGAAATTGCAATGATAACCAGTGCTGGCGCAAAAAACGAAGCGACGATCAGGTGCGCCTTAATCAAGAGTCTACGTGTCATGGGATGTTCCTTAGTCGGAGATTTGAGGACTGACGTCCAAAAAGTACACCCATGTTAAATCAAAACATCACCCTGACGCCAGCAAAAGCGGTGGTGTCTTTGTTAGGTCGCGCGCCGGAAGGCTGACGCCCCAGGATGTCTTGTTCACCGGTGAGGTTCTCTATCCGGACAAACACTTCCACGTCTTCGTTGACTTGGTAGCTGCCGGATACATCTATGGAGAAAGTGTTGTCGGTTTTTTCGAAGGCACCACAAGATGCGCGCACACACACTTCGTCTACATAATTGGCTGCCAAGAATATATCCCACTTGTCACCAACAGCGCCGACAGACACATTGAGCTGATTCTTCGGAATATACGGAATGGGGTCGCCTTTGCGGACATCTCCAAAGAAGTCGGTGTTGGCAATATCCGTGTCAAACCTACTATCAATGAAGGTATAGGCAAGCTCCAATGGCACACCGATCCGTCCGTCAGGGTTTAGATTGGTGCTAAAAAGCAGTTCGAACCCTTGAACCGTGGCGGCATCGCCGTTAAAAGCATCTCCTATTTCACAATCTGAACCACTGGAGGCTGTACATTGACCGAGTAGATTGTTGTAGTCGCTGAGGAAATAGGCTGCTTCCAATCTCAGGTTAGTATCTTTAAAGCGAATACCCAGCTCATAATTTATCGCTTCTTCTTCGGCAACACCCGGCGAGTTGCTCGGGGCGGTAAAACCTTTGTGAACACCCGCAAAGACGCTGGCTCGCTCATTGATGCTGTACAATGCACCCATGCCCGGCAGCCACACAGATGTGTTGTTAGATCGTGTACCGCGTAAATTGTCCGCAGCTCTAGAGGCAAGGTTTGTAGTTCTACCGGCACGGGTTTCATAACGTGTGCGTTTTTGCTCGATGTCTTCGTAACGCAGACCTGGGGTAAGCGTCAAATTCCCAATTTCTATGCGATCGTAAATGTGTATAGCAAGGGCTTGAGCTTCTTGAATGCGGTTACCGGCATTACCCAGCAAACCTAGGTCATCAAGTACCAGTTGCCCTGATACTTGACGGTAGTTGCTATTTCGCTGCAATCGGTCTTCTTCATCTTCGTGTACCCGCACACCAATGCTGATGGCATGAGACCAATCACCGGTCATGACGTCCCAGCCAAACCCAAATTGTACGCCACGGGAAAAATACTCACGGGCATTGGAGCGAATCTGGATACTGCCGGCAGGTGTATCAACGCTGCCGTCTAGGATACCTTGCAGTTGAGTGTTATCTAACCCACCTAGAGATTTGCCATTGTTCACAGCTTGGATCACATTAAACCAACTGGTGCGTGAGAAACTTTCTGCATCGGTAGACCCGTCGAAATCGATGCCTTCGGTTTTGAACCAGTTACGCTCAAAGTTGTTGTTATAATAAGTGGCGTCGAAGTTGAGACTGTCGCTGATATCCCACTCATATCGAATAATGATTTGATTATGTAGTGTTTCGATGTTATCCAGCGCGGATAGGCCATAACGGCGGAACGCATCGTTACTGAAATCACCGTCAGTAAGGCCAAGGTAGGTTTGATCCGAATCTTGCTTTGCGTATTGCAATTTCATTTCAACTCGGTGTCTGGCATTGTCTGGCGCATAACTGAGTTTGAGTGTGTAATCCGTAACGTCCAGGCCGGTATCACCGCCCCCATCTATGCTTTGAAAGCCATCTGAACGCCATTGGTGAGTTTCTACCAGGAAGCCAAAACCCGATTGCGAGCGTGCGCCGTAGTGGGCATGCAGGCGATAAGTTGAGTCTTCACCCGCCTCAAAGGTCATTTTGCCGCTGGCTTCTTCCGGGATCGCTACAGAAATCAGGTTGAGTGCGCCGCCTATGGTGTAAGGTCCTTGGGTGATGGCTGCAGGCCCTTTTAAGACTTCGATTGCAGCCATTCGGCCCACAGTTGGGAAATAGTATGCGCCGGGCGCAGAGTAGGGGGCGGGTGCAATCAGTATATTATCTTCCAACAAGGTGATCCTACCGCTTCGTTCCGTTGCGACACCACGTATGCTGATATTGGGCCGCAGACCATAACCGTCTTCAACCTGTACCGATACCCCAGGTATCTGACGGATGATACGCTGGATATCATTGTGACCGAGCTGCTCGATCTGATCAACGTTAACGTAATGGCCACTACCAGCTACCTGTTCACCATTTTGCCGGTCGCCAACAATGGTCAATTCTTCCACAAAACGCGTAGAGGCTTCATCTGCCATCGCCGCACCAGCAAACCCAATCACGCTGAGTAAAGCTAAGAAGGTTACGCCTGAGTGGACGCATTGCGGTAATACTAAAGGCTTCATGTTTAACTCCTCTGCAAGTGACGCGATTGCGTTACCTATGAGCGACAATATGTCATAGATGCGAATGATTATCAATTAGATATATCGATAATTATTCAGAAATACTGGCCACGATTCCACGCAATCTTGAGAAGACAGAAAAAGCATCTGCATAAATCAGATCTACGTAAAGCTAGCGGAAGAATAGAAAAGAGAGAAAGGAAAGGAGTGAATAATTTCCGCACCCATTCTTAACAATGGGTGCGGGAGCTCAATTATTCAGGTGATGCCGCTTTGACAAGAGGTTGTAGTTCACCGCTTTGGTACATTTCCATAATGATATCGCAACCACCGACCAATTCGCCACCAACAAATAACTGCGGAAAAGTAGGCCACTCAGAATATTGAGGGAGGTTTGAGCGAATTTCAGGGTTGGACAAAATATCAATATAGGCAAATTTTTCACCGCAAGCCATCAATGCTTGAGACGCCTGTGAGGAAAATCCACACTGAGGCTGCTCAGGCGAACCCTTCATATAAAGAAGGATCGTATTTCCTTCAACCTGTTCCTTAATGGTTTGCATAATGTCCATGATCATTCTCTTTAAATATTGCCAACAAACGGGGAGCGTATTCTAGCGTGTTTTATTCAAAAAGCTTAATTATTTACTGACTTTTAACCCATAACCTCCTCCACCCGGAGTTTCAATTCTTAAAACCTGACCAGGAAGAACTGTTTTGTGACATTTACCCGGCAAGATTTCATCATCTAGGAAATTCTCCCCACCTTGACCTTTAGACCCACCAGCCAAACCCCAAGGCCGATGTACACGTCTTTCAGTGAGTAATGTGAATTCTGTTGGCTCAAGAAATTCAAACTCGCGAATAACGCCATCGCCCCCAGAAAAAACACCTTCCCCGCCCGTACCTCTGCGTATAGCATATTTCTTAATTCGCAATGGAAAGTGACTCTCGATACTTTCAATTGGGGTATTCAGTGTATTGGTCATATGGCATTGTCGTGCAGATAATCCCGCACCTTTTGGACCCGCACCCATACCGCCGCCAATGGTTTCATAATAATCCCAGCTACGGGGAACACCGGCAGTAAAATTCCGAGCACCCATTGCTACATTATTCATCGTACCCTGACTCGCCGCGGGTATTTTTTTTGGGATTGCCAAATTCAGCGCACCCAGAACGACATCCACTATTCTCATAGACGTTTCAACATTTCCCGCAGACGTCGCCGCAGGCCTGACTGCATTTATCAAACAAGCCCGTGGGGCACTTAATTTGATCGGCAAAAAACTGCCAGCACAATTGGGTGTTTCTTTGGGCAATAGACAGCGAAATGCATAGTAAACTGCCGCTGCCGCAACAGATAAAGGACAATTGATATTGCCTTCCACTTGATTATTCGTGCCTGTGAAGTCAACTTTAACTTGTTGTTCACTTATCTCTAGGCTGACCTTAATTCGGATATTTTCATGCCCAAATCCATCATCATCCATATAGTCCTCAAAAACATAAGTTCCAGAGGGAATGTCTGAAATTAGATTTATTGACAATCGTTCTCCGTATTGATTTGTCGCAACGATTGCTGCACGAAACTTATCCAATCCCATTAGTAGAATCAGTGCATGTAACCGTTCCACGCCTGTTCGATTTGCAGCCATTTGAGCCGCAAAGTCTCCTAGGGTATCGGTATTTGTTTGTCCGGTAATGCTTTCAAGCACTTGCTTATCAATTTGACCTGATTTTACAATGAAGGTGGGCGCAATAATCTGACCTTCCTCTTCGATAGATCGTGACAAGGGCATTGAACCCGGTACTTTGGAACCAATATTGGCGTGGTGAGCACGATTAACAACAAAGCCCACCAATTCATCCTCCTGACTTGCTGATAGCTCACCTTTAAACAAGAAATCCCGGGATATAAAGCAAGGTGCAATAATTGTAACATCGGGTAAATGAGTTCCGCCGAGAAACGGGTCGTTGACAACCAACATGTCCCCTTTATGCCAAGGAACATCCTGAACGATGTCTGCCATAGCAAAAGCCATGCTGCCAAGGTGAACGGGAATGTGGGCCGCCTGTGCAAATAATTCACCTTTCGTATCAAACAATGCGCAAGAGAAATCAAGACGGTCTTTGATGTTAGGGGAGAAAGCAGCGCGACGTAGGATGGCTCCCATTTCAGCACAGACTGACTCAACTCGACTTATGAAAATTGCCAGATCAATACCAGACGTCATATTTTATTTCCTAAATTAGGCCCCAACACAAAATCTCGCTTCCGAGTGTATCGAATCTGGTTTATCATCGCTCTCCTTTTTATCGCGCTTTAACCTAGAAACCGCAGGAAGCAAAATGACTGATGCAATTATGAATACTTACGGTCGACTGGATTTGGCATTCGAGAAAGGTGAAGGTGCTTGGCTCGTTGATGACAAGGGCAACCGCTATTTAGATGCCTTAGCAGGCATTGGCGTCGTGTCTCTAGGCCATTCAAACCCAGCAGTCACCAAGACGATTCAAGAACAAGCAGGTCAGTTATTACACACCTCAAATATTTATCGAATTCCTACCCAAGAGAAATTGGCGAATTTACTAACAGAAGTCTCAGGAATGGATTGCGCCTTTTTTGCAAACTCCGGTGCAGAGGCTAATGAGTGCGCAATTAAAATCTGCCGCCTTCACGGAAGGCAGAATGGAATCGAAAACCCCACCATTATCGTCACCGATGCTGCATTTCATGGTAGAACACTTGCAACCCTAACAGCATCCGGTAGTCGCAAAGTTCAAGCCGGTTTCGAGCCATTAGTGAACGGGTTTGTTCGAGCACCATTTAACGATGTAACAGCCATAGAAAACATCGCTAAAAATAATCCCAATATTGTCGCTGTCATGGTTGAGCCTATTCAAGGAGAAGGGGGGATACATGTTCCTGACGAGAATTACTTGAAAAAAATGCGTGAGATTTGCGACCAGAACGGATGGTTTTTATTTCTAGATGAAGTACAAACTGGAAACGGCCGAACAGGCACCTATTTCAATTATCAACAACACGGCATTATCCCTGATCTTGTGACAACGGCTAAAGGTCTTGGCAATGGTATTCCGATCGGCGTGTGTCTCGCTAAAGGCGAGGCAACATCGGTTTTCAAACCCGGCAATCACGGCTCGACCTTTGGCGGAAATCCATTTGCCTGTTCAGTGGGGGCAACCGTTGTTGAATACATGCTTGAGCATAAAATACCGGAAAAAGCTGCAAAACTCGGCGAGCGAATGTTAGCTTCATTTCAGTCAAGGCTTAAAGGAAAAAATTGCGTCAAGGCTATTAGAGGAAAGGGCTTAATGATGGGGATTGAATTGGACGAGCCCTGTGGTGATTTAGTCGCAAAGGCCAAATATAAAGGCTTGCTGATTAACGTCACTAGCTCCAACACAATCAGACTGCTACCCCCTCTGATTATCAGTGATGAAGAAGCTGATCAAATTGTTGATATCGTTTGCACCATAATAGAAGAGAACGAATAGGTCGCGCTCTATTTAAGCAAATTGCTAATCGGCATCTTCTTTTCGATGCCGTAGCCCTGTGCAAAATCAACGCCAATTTCCCGGAGAATCTCCAGCACTTCATCGTCTTCAACAAATTCAGCTATTGTCTTTTTACCCATAAAGTGACCAATCTCATTAATGGACTTAACCACCGCATAGTCACTAGGGTTGGTTTTGATATCTTTAACAAAAATACCATCAATTTTTAAGAAATCAACAGGCAAGTTTCTCAAGTATGAATAGGATGAAAGCCCAGTCCCAAAATCATCAAGGGAGAACTCGACTCCAATCACTTTCAATCTTTCCATAAATTCAACGACATCATCCAGATTACCAATCGCAGCGGTCTCTGTTATTTCAAAACATATTTTCGATGTTGGCAAACGCGTTTCATTAAACTGTTCGAGAACAAATTCCATGAAATCGTCTTCCGTCAAAGAATTGCCGGAAACATTAATAGAAAAGGCACCGAGGTCTTCAAGCTTCAATATGTTACTCGCAATCCATTGAAATGCATTTTTAATCACCCAACGATCGATGGCCCCCATGCGATTATAAGTTTCGGCTGCAATAATAAAATCCTGAGGCGGCATGGGATTATCATTTTCATCCAATACAGTGAGCAATATTTCATAGTGGGGTTTATCCCCAGAGCTCTTATTGATGGGATCAATTTTCTGGCAGTGAAGTTCAAAGCGATCTTCTTTGAGCGCTTTATCAATCTGAGAGACAAATTCCATGATGCCACGCCGACGTTCCATATCGCTATCATCTGCTTCATAAGTCTGCAAGCGATCTCGACCGGCTTCTTTTGCTGCGTAACATGCGGTATCCGCACCACGAAGTATCGTTGAGACACTATCCATTTCACTGGTAACGGCAACCAGCCCGCAACTCGTTGTCAGCGTGAATACATTGCCTTCCCAATTGAATTGGTTCGCTTTAACGGCATCACTCAATCGCTTGACAACTGTAACACCAGAACTTTTCTCGCAATTTTCAATCAAGATACCAAACTCATCACCGCCCAACCTTGAAACGACAAACTGACTGCCTTCCAATTGCTTAGTCAACAATTTCCCAATTTCTATCAGCAACTGATCTCCCGCATCATGCCCAGCTGCATTGTTAATCACCTTGAACTGATCGAGATCCATGTAGGCGACAATATGGTGACTATTGTTCAATTTTGCGTCTGCCAGTACTTTCTCAATACAACGCTCAAATTCTTCTCTGTTCGGCAATCCAGTTAGCTCGTCGTGACTCGCCTGGTGGGTCAACTGGTTATGCATATTATGTAACATTCGATGAGATGCACGATCTGCCAAAGGTAAATCTGTTTCTTCAAGTACCCGAGTCCTACCCAAGGACAATTCCACTGCAAGGGCCTCGATTAATAAATCGTATGTCTTAACACCTCTTCGATTAACAAAAACGAAATTGGAGTTATCTTCATTCGTCCAGGCAACAATGGAGACGTCACCCTCTTTACCTTTATCTAAATCAACACCGAACTCTAACCAGTCGCCAACATGAATATTGTTAGCTCTATCAAGCCACTTCGCCCATTCAGCATTGTTCTCATTCTCCTTGCGGAGTTCCTCACGCTGGGTTTGCTTTTGCGTAACGTCAGCAAAACCCAATGCTTCAGCAACTTTAGCCCCTTCTAGTTTTACTTTTGGAACCTGAGATATATCCGCCCCTTCTACCAAAAGTTCGCGGAGTGAATTTACAAGAGGAACACGTTGGCCAGGCTCAAATGAAATTGAATCCAATCCTTGTTCTATTTGCTCAAGGAGTGCTTCAGGAGGAATATAATCATCTGTATTTGATGGATCAGCCGTACCATCTAAGTGTTTAAAGACCTGATCCATGGCCTGCACATGTTGTTTCCAATCAGCACTATCTTGGCCCTGCCGCAAATGAGTATTGACCAGTAAGTTTCTCCACCCCGGCAAGAGAAGGCGCATTAAAACTTCGGGGACTTCTTTTCCTGACAACCTAGAATCAACCTCATTAACAACCGCACGTTGTGCGCTAACAAGGGTTTGTTGACCTTCACTTGCTTTTACAGTTCTTTGAACATTCCCCGTGAAAGCTCTCGATTGCCTTTCTACCAGGGGTTGAAGTTGTTTGACAGCATCATCAAAAACTGCGGCATCACCATCATAGTTAGTATTAATCGATTCAATAATGTTATCCACATTACGGCGAACTGAACCAGATTCGGAGCCACCTAGGCGGGCAAGCTGGTTAATCACTTCCATTGCTTGATGAGGGTTATCCTCACTCAGAAAATTGTCCTCTTGAAGCGCAACCTTATCGAGGGTTAATTCTAACTGCCGAACCCAGTCTTTTGTGCTTCCCGACAACATGCTATCAGACTCAATGGTATCAATTAGATTCTCTACAACTTCGAGATTACCAGCGACTTCAGGTGACAACTGCCGATTATTTGAGGATTGCCTTAATTGTTCGCGTACGTTGATCCGCTGAGAAGGATTATCCTGATGACTTTCTTGAATCGCATTCAAGAGCTCTTGGACTTCGTCAAATTCTACTAATTCATCCTCTTCTGCGTATTCTTCTTCCCGATGTCGAGAAATTAGATTTCGAACCGTATTGAAAATACTATTGCTGCTCGCAGCTCCGCCACTGGACCTTCCGGCTTTTTTCTTTCCCCTGCCATTTCGACTTGGTGTAGCACTGCGACTTGGTGCCGCACTTCGATCGGGAACAGCGTTTCGACTTGGGGCAGCTTTCCGGCGGCCAAGCTCTGACCTTAATTCTTTTAATTCTTCCCTGAGATCAAATTCATGTTCCAAGTCATCCTCTTCATCAAGGGCTTCTTTTGCCTCAGCTGCAATCTCAGCAGCAGCAAGCTTAGTGGCTTCTTCAATTTCGTCTTTTTTAGATACTGGCTTACTAACAGGTGTAATGTAGTCTTCATCAAAATCAGGAAACAGCTTGCTCTCTTCCAATAATTTTACGACCGAAATATAGAGCTTTCGAAAAAGCGGTATTGCCTTAGATTCAAATCCACTATAAACCTTTTGGCGGATCTCTTTCGTTAAATCAACTTCACGGATCGCAGCTTCAAAGGCATGGGTAAAGACAGATGTTCCTATCGGGTTTGCCTCAACGTGACTCCAAGAATCTACCAACATGCCTAGTCGAGCTCTTATCTCCTGAAGAAATTTTTCATAGCTTCTTTCACTACGGGAAATGATGTTCGCAACCGCTAACCAATCTTCAAATTCTTCAGTGTTAATCAGAGATAACTTCACCTTTGTCGCTTGTTTCGCTTTTCGCTTATCTTCTTGCGCACGACGCTCATCTAATAGAGTTCTTAAATCTCTGGGGTGATCAATATGATCAAGTATTTCATTAATAAAAGATTGGCCAACGGATTTTTTGGCTTTTTCAAGATTCGACATAGCGGCAAAATATTCGCTTTGTTCCGCATTTGTTTTTGCATCCCGAGCCAACTTTAGAAGTTCTTCATCCATATAAGAAAAGAAGGCAGAATTCATTTCTGGGAGGGTTTTTGTCACAATCCTCCTTAGCGAAGCAATCAGCTTTTTTGATTCTGCTGGTTTGATTGGGCCAGGCGGTCGGCTGCTAACGAGGACATCATTTTCAATACTAGCACCACTATTATCTGTTTTTTTACTACCTGGGTTTTTACGATCTGGTTTTTTTGGAGAGTTTGAAAAAGCACTTGATCGTGCCGCAGCGGCTTTTACGCCTAAACCTCTTGCGGACTTTGAAGCCACTGCTGGGGGGATTTTTGTTGTCTTAGGTTTTGTTGCGGGCTCTTTCAACATCGCCGTGGCGACAATAGGCTCGCTATTATTGTGATTTAGCAAAGCGGTCATCGCATCGTCTTCCATACCCCCTGTAAAGTTAATGCCTACTCCATCACTCAAGACTCGAACAATCTTGCCATTGAGACGAAAATGCTTATCTTTACCCATTTTGGAGGGAATCGAGAAGTGAATGCCTACATCTTCACCGGCGTTGATACCTGGCATTGAACGACGAGAGCGGCTTGAATCCTGGGCAACCAACATCATTCCGCTATCACAAAAATCTTGGATGCTACAAAGCCAAGAACGTCCCTCATTGGGATGAACCAGCGCATTCAAAGTTACTGCATATCTAGGACTACGACGCTTATCCATTCAATCTCTATTTGTCACTGGTTTGTTCTGCCGATATTCAATCTTTCAATTATGGCAAACAATTATTCAGCCAGAATCTATTGATCAAGGTCGGCTATGATAACCTTATTTCGACCTGTGCGCTTAGCATCATAAAGTGCCTTATCCGCACGATCCATTGTTTGCTCAATATCCTCATTCTGACGAAACTCCGTGATGCCCATGGAGGCTGTAATACGGTAGTTTGGTTCAATACTGCTCACTTGCAACTTGCTCAGTTTTTCACCAATTCTTCTTGCTGCAATTTTCGCAGCTTCCTGAGTGGTCCCCGCTAAAACGAGTACGAATTCTTCACCACCAATTCGAGAAACACAATCGACCTCCCTGAGTATAGACTGTGCTATCTCAGAAAATCCCTTTAGGACAATGTCACCGGTACTGTGACCGAATCGATCATTGACCCGCTTGAAGAAATCTAAATCTACATAACAAAGTGTAAAGTGGTAATTGCGACGATCTGCCATTGCTTTTTGCTGAGTTAGTACTTCCATCAAGTGGCGTCGGTTGTATGCGCCAGTCAATTCATCTTTGATTGCCAGTTCCCGAATTCTTGTTAACGCTTCGTTTAATTCAGCATTTTTGTCGATCAGCGTATTTTCAAACATCACCATCTCAAGGCGATAAAGGACAGGTCCAAACACAAGCACCAGACCAAATGCGATCATAATGACGATTTCGGTAATCCAAGAGAGCGAATTAAACTGTGCCTTATAAAATACTGAGGCGATATAGACCACCATGCTGTATGCGGCAAAAATAAGCAGTTCCTTTTTGCTAAGACGGTTAGCACCGAGAACAATCATCGCTAAACCAGACAATACAACAACAGGCTTTAGCTCAAAGGAGAAATAGGAGGTCATGATCACGACACTGACTGCCCAGATCATCTGGGGCAAGTTCATGTCAGGATCTTCGAGGCTTAAGTTCCATTCCAGTAATATCGCTAAAGCAAAGACCAAGAATCCTGCACCAGCAAGAGAGGCAATACCCAAGAATTGAATTGGCTCGATACTCATGTAGCCAATTGCAAGCACTGTCCAACAAACCATTAGATGGATAAAGATACCCGCCCCAAGCGTTGCCACGCGATAGATACGCGAGCGTTGGTCTGACTTTGTATCCACTTTAAATAACTCGTAGTTATGCATTCCAAAACCGTCTACTGGCGGGGATGCTATTTTTACCATATCAAGTGACTGGCAAATGTAAGGTCATGTAATTAAATTGTAACATCTTTGTAATATCGTAACGATACTGTAGTTATCTTCTTTTAAAACAACAACTTATTCTGCCTCCATTTAACCCTAAATTGCAGAAATTACACTTCATAATCCCAACAACTACTCAGGCGGACCAGAGTAGGGCATCATGGGCAAAAAAATGTCAGGGAAAAGAATGAAAATCCGGATATATCCGCCACCAAAGCAGGCTAAATATCATCGATCCCGGCTCGAATTAACTGAGCGCAACTTTATAAAACTTACGCATCATCACAGCGCGACCTTTAATGCGGCTCTTCAACGATTCGTGTCTGAAAGCGACCGAAATCTTGAATTGAGCTACGGTCAAGTTAAACAAGAGAAATGCCTGCTGAGGATTCACATTAGCAAAGCTAAATCTAAACATCCCGAAAGCTATCATTTGACTAATTCCTCTACCGGCATCCAATTGAGCGCAAGCGCTGAACAAGGCCTTTATCGTGGACTGATGAGTCTTAAACAAATCCTTCAACAATCAGGAAGAGATCTGCCCTATTTCGAGATAAGTGATGAGCCCGACTTCAAACATCGCGGTATCATGCTCGATAACAGTCGGACAAAGGTCCCCAGCATCAAAACATTGAAGCATCTTATCGATAGATTCGCTGATTTGAAATACAACCAATTACAGCTCTACACTGAACACACTTTCGCTTTTAGTCAGCACCCTACCGTTTGGGCGAATGCCTCTCCTTATACCGCAATGGATATGATGGAAATACATCAGTATTGCCAATCAAGATACATTGAACTCGTCCCCAATCTAAATTGTTTCGGTCATTTTGAACGCTGGTTAAGACATCCCGACTATAAAGCTTATGCTGAATGTCCTGAGGGTTTTATCCATCCGGTTGACCAAAGTCAGGTGCCTTTTGGTAGCACCCTAAAACCGAATAGAAAGAGTCTAAACCTGCTGAATGAATTATATGCAGAGTACCTGCCTTTATTTGAGAGTCAGCACTTCAATGTCGGTGGTGACGAACCTTGGGAGTTAGGTAAAGGATGGAGTGCGGAACGTGCAAATCGCAAGGTACCACCCAAGTTTATATCGATTTTATGTTAAAGATAAAAAAACTAAGCGAGAAACATGGCAAAAAAATGATGTTCTGGAGTGACATTATCCTCAAACAACCAGAAAGCCTCCGCACCTTGTCAAAAGATCTTACCGTCATGAACTGGGGCTACGAAGGGAACCATCCATTTAAACGAGAGTGTGAGCAAATTGCCAAACAAAACATCCCTTACTATGTTTGCCCAGGTACTTCATCATGGAACAGCCTAACGGGCAGAACATCGAACATGATTAAGAATCAATCAAATGCAGCCAGAAATGGTTTACGTTTTGATGCTGTCGGATTTCTTGTCACCGATTGGGGCGATCATGGCCACCACCAATACCTTCCCCTCAGTTATCCGGGTTTTGCGTTGGGGGCTTGTGAAAGTTGGAATCACAAAGGCAGCAAATCAATTGATCATATCGATATGCTTAACCAAATCTTCTTTCAGGAGCAAAGCGGCTTAAGTGCAAAATTAATCATGGACTTGGGCAGGGTGACAGATCTGGCGCAAACTGAAGTGCCTAATGCGACAATATTCAACGGTTTGCTCTTCTCCTCAAAAATTGAAGCCCCCTCTTTAAGCGAGAATAATTTAGCTCGATGCGCAGATTCTTTTGGGGAAATTCGGTCTCAACTGAGTCTAATCAACCCCGCAGGCGAGCAGGATGATGGCGCACTTTTAAGAGGAGAAATTGACAATGCCATAGCGATGGCGAATCTTGGCATCAACAAGTTAAGACAGCGTCGTGGACAGAAGATTAACAGCAAGAGCCTTCGGCAAGATCTAGCAGGGATAATCAATAATCACCAAAGATTGTGGCTGGGTAGAAATCGTCCAGGTGGTTTAGCGGAAAGCACAATGAGATTGAGCAAACTCAGCAGACATTTCAACTAGTCCGGCACAGGAGCGCTAACACTTAACTAGCGCTCCGTTTCAGTCAAATGTCGAAACTATTCAGCGCGTCTAAACTCGACATCCGAATCGGCGACTAAGTAAATTGTCGCCGCATACGCCGCAACATTTTGAGCTAATTCACTCGGAATAATTTTATCTAAAGTGTCGTCAGGCGTGTGATGAAAATCAAAGTAATCCATGCCATTCTGACTCAATCGAATAGTTGGCACACCTTTAGCTGCCATAGGAATAATATCTGGCCTGCCACCTTTGACATCGCTTCCACCACGTACAATATCCAAAGGTGCTAACACTTTACCAATTTCATCAATCAATAAAGTAGCAGCCTTGCTGACATTAGAATTAAGCTGCCAAACCGTCCGGGCTCCAAAGTCAGACTCCGTAGCAAGCACATGATTTTTCAAGCTTTCTGCATGCTTTTCGGCATAAGCTATTGCACCAAGCAGACCAACTTCTTCGGCACCAAACAGAACAACTCGAACAGTTCTTTTGGGTCGCTTAGGTAACTCGGAAATCAACACCGCAGCGGCCATTGTTATCGCCACACCCGCACCGTCATCTATTGCACCCGTGCCTAGGTCCCAGCTGTCTAAATGGCCAGCAATGAGCACAATCTCTTCTGGTTTTTCGCTACCAATGAAGTCCATCACAACATTGCCACTGCTCACTTCACGCTTCCACTGTGCACTCGACTTGAGTTTCACTTTCATTTTTTTACCTAATGCATGCAAACGTCGCAACTGATCCGCATCGGGGTTTGACAAAGCAACAACCGGAATCGCCGCCCATTCGCCGTCTTTTGAACTCATCATTCCCGTATGCGGAAAACGACGTGAGGCTGACCCAACAGAACGAACAAGTAACGCTTTGGCGCCAGCTCGTTCAGCATGTTGCCAACCAATTTGGCGACGCTGATTTGCTGGACCATAACCAGCGCCAGTTTGGCTTTTAACCATTTTATCACCGTCAACGAAGGCCACCTTGCCTTTCAAGTCACCGTCTTTGACTTTTTTCAGATCATTAATCGAGCGAAAATAAACAACATCAGCGCTGATCGAACCTTTTGATGCGCCACTACCACCCAACGCAGTGCCATGTAAATGCTGTTCATAAGGAGAGATTAAAGACACCTTCATCTCACCTCGGTTCCAATAAGGCATGGTGAAATCTTCGACTGTAACGCGATCAAAACCCAGTTCTTCTCCGAGTGACTTTGCCCATACCCGAGCACGTTCTTCAGCCTCGGTACCCGCCATACGAGCGCCAATTTCGGTTGTTAATGACTCAACAATGCGATAAGCAAGGTCGCTCTCTAAGGCATTCTCGATTAGTGCTTCAGCAGTCGCACGCTGTTGATCACTAACAAATGACACTTCCTCCGCGATAACTTGAAGGGAACTTATAGCCAAGCTCAGTGACAAACCGTATTTTAGAAATTTATTCATCTTAATCTCTGTATGTTGGTTGGGGATTCAAGAACCTTAATTAAACGCAAATTGAGAACTTTTTACAACAGGAAGTAAACACCTGGCCCGACGGCGACCCTACAGGGTGATCTACACTTATCACCTACTGACAACACGCTGTCAGTAGGGCTATTGTATAGTACTAATGCAAGGGTCTAGGAACATACCACTATGAAGCATTACTATAATGCAATGAGTCGCGCTGTAACTACGCACTGGATGCTTACCGAGTTGGGTGTGGAGCATGAACAGATTGTCGTTGATTTCACTAAGGGCGAATCAAGCACGCCGGAGTACCGCGCGATCAATCCCATGGGAAAGATCCCCACACTAGTGGATGGAGACATTATTGTTACTGAGGTCGCCGCCATTTGCGCGTACCTCGCAGACAAGTATCCTGAGAAGGGCCTAGCTCCGGCGGCGGATTCCAGCGATCGCGGTAGTTACTATCGGTATCTGTTCGTGCCAGGAACAACCCTAGAGCCGATGTTCACTTTTACCCAGTCGAAAGTAGAAGATTACTCGGCTCAATCTGCAGGCTTTGGCGACTTAGAGCGATGCCTTGCTACTATTGAATCGATGACGCCAGAAACCGAATGGGCTCTTGGTGCTCAATTTACTGCTGCCGATGTTGTATTTGGCGGTCTGCTGGATTTCGCCGTGCAGTTTGGTTGGTTGGCATCTCCCACTGCCAAAGTGGCCGCTTATGTGCGACGTATCAAAGATCGACCGGCGTATCAACTAAGCCATGACGTCGCTTGGCATTGATGATTTCGAATTTTTTAGGATGTAAATCAGGACACCCTGCATTTAGGAAATTGCCCGAGATCACTGTAGGAATATGTCGATTCAATTCAATGACATTGGATGAATCTTGGGTGTCACAAATTCCAATGACCAAGCTGTGCGACATTCACAAAGCGTAGTGAACATCCGAACGAGGCTGTAGAAAAACCCATTTCAGGACTTTCCGATTATTAACAAACGATTTCACTATATCTCGACCTCTCGTCCTATTTCTTTCCATTGCGCATTAACCTTTGTTTTTCCTCTTAACGAGAAACGATTGAGTCTCTTATTGTAACCCACGTTACCAAAGACCGGTTCTACAACCGACATCCTATGCCCATAAATACGCTTACCCTCCTCACTATCAACACGATGCTTCATCCAATCGGTATAGGTGGGTTCACGTTTGTCCTTTACGAGTATCGGCTGAATCAGGATTGCGCATGCAGGTCTTTTTCAGCGGGCAGTCTCGGCACTTTGATATTCTTCCTTCAAAAAACAATTTTAGATTCCCTCGCGCATCTATTCCTTCTTTCTTTAACCACATATCCTCTTCAGCAGGAAACTGGCAAGTTTTACTCACTGGATCAAAATTGAATACAGATGCCGGGAACTGATTCGTTGGCTTTCGGTTCTGGCGCGTCCATTGAGGATGTTTTGTTTTTCTATCTTGGAATTTCGGATCTCGAGACCGAAACTGATTCTCGGGGATATAACCATTAATCTTATTCTCATGCAGGTAGGTCATGTTTGCTTCGTTAGCAAAACCTGTATCCGCTGTGACAATAATATCTTTTAGAATGTCACTATTGATGTCCAATCGTCTGTAACGCGCAGCTACCTTCTTTAGCACAGGCTGTAAGGCATGATGTTCTTGTCCTTCACCAAAGGCAGTCGCATACACGATGATCTGATGTTTTTTATCCACCGTTCCGACACCACTGTAACCTTGGATTGTGCCCTTACTGGTTGTCATCTTGGCACTTTCATTGTCGGTAATATTGCTTTTTACCTCTTTAGGTTTCTTACCTTTACCCATTCGCTTAGAAGCGCTCGCGAGAAAACGTTCAACCTTATCGGCCGCTTTGTTCAAAGTTGAGATGGCCTGTTCGTGTCGCGCCATTTGATCTGTGTCGTTTTGTTGATCTTGTTTTTTTATGTCCTGCCAAATGGTACTCGATTTGATGTTTTAGCTTGATCTGTTTATCACCCAATTCTTTAAGTGTGCCAGACCATTCCTTAGCTGCATTAGATGACATTTTACAACCGTCAATGGCAAGGGGTTCATGGCCTAACAATCCTTGTTGATCACAAACCAGCAAGACTTGCTCAAAGACTTCGGTAATGGCAGCAGTATGGCCAGAAACAAAAGCGACATACTGGTCCAATGTGGCACTAGGTCGCAGGACAAGGCCTTAAATCGGGCCGCGTTCGGCAATATTATTGAGGCACGACCACTCAATCTGTCGGCTTGAGGTAATCCCTTTGTAATAAGCAAACAAGACAATCTGGAGCAATAGCGCTGGATCATAGGCAGGCCGTCCGATTTTATCATTGCAATAATCAGCATGAAAAGCGCTGAGATCAATTTTATCACTGATTAAATGGTGAATAGTCCAAAAACTACTAGGTTGAAGTTGTTCTTCTAAGCTAATGACCAGCATAATGTGCTGACTATAGTTATAGTCTTTGAAACGGGGCATAGTTAATCTCAACAGGATAATCATGCTAACATTATATCAGAGGGGATGTGTTTTAGGGAGTTATTCTACAGCCTCAACGCCTACAATAATTGGCGCGTAGCAGCTTGCTGCGTAACGTCCAAGTGACCAAAGGGAACGAATTAATTGTTTTGTTAGAGTTGTTCACCATTCACAGCCGACCAATGATGAGGTTGAAGTTCTCGAATGTTTTTGAAAATCACTTTATTTTCTGGGTTCGTTATAGCGGCGAGAACGTTGCCGCCCCAATGCACCAACCGTTCCTGGCAGACACCGCATGGTGTTAAGATTACAAACTCAGATTTTTCTGTTTCTCTCGAAACACTTAAGGAATGAGTCACGACTTCGTCAATTTTATGTGCTTCCAAGTACGCTCCAACCTCCATACAGAGACCCAACGATTCATTCTTGATGTCGGGAGCTACACTGGTTAATACTTTACCAGATTCAACTCTCACAGCAGCCGCACCGCCCCATCCCTTTGGATATCGCTTCTCAGCTAACTCTACCGCTGCTATGTACAATTCTTTCTCGATATCCATACAAGGCTGTAGAAAAACCCCCAGCGAGTACGCTAGAGACTTTTGGCCATATTTGATCTTGCTGAGAGAGACTCTCAGGCGTTTTTTTGTGCAACTAATGTAATTAAAAAACATTTCAGGCATCTCTGGTTCACGTACTAATTCTGCCTAACGATATAACAACTGTTTTTCTACAGCCTCAACGTCTGGCTAACCGCGCTGAGCGCAGCGAAGTCCGGTTGAGCCATTTGTTAGTGCCGCCTTGACAGTTATTGTATATTGCTACAATATACATCTTATGATTGATTTTAGAATAATTGTCGGTTTTGAATGGGATGATGGTAACTCCAGAAAAAGCTCTGAAAAACACAATGTTAATCAAGCAGAAGCAGAACAGGCATTTTTTAATGACCCATTACTACTCCTATTGGATGAAAAGCACAGCAACAGGGAAGCAAGATACCACGCCTACGTCAAAACAGACAAAGATCGCAAGCTACACATTGCTTTTACCTTAAGGCAGAGTGACACACTAATTCGTGTGGTCTCCGCCAGGGATATGCATCGTAAAGAGAGAATGACATATGACAAAGCTTAAGAAAATACCAAACTTCAAAACTGAAAAGATGGAGCGCAAATTTTGGGAGAGCCACGACTCAAGCGAATATCTGGATTTGAGCAAAGCCAAACGCGCCGTTTTACCTAACCTCAAACTTTCAACTAAAACAATTTCATTAAGATTGCCCGAAGGTTTATTGGATAATATTAAGGTAGAGGCCAATAAACGCGATATGCCGTATCAATCGTTAATAAAAGTTTGGCTAACAAAAGAAATCCAAGAATCACGCCAACTTTAGCAAACACTAACGTGGCTGTATAAAAAGCGTGTTTTCTTATAACGCCCAAAGCAATCGCGCGTCAGCGTCGCATTGCCTTTTCTTGTTATTGATGCGGCGCTCTGAACCAACCAACTACCACTCTGCCGAAGCGAACGCGGAGGCCATTCCATATT
>JAESSY010000018.1 GCA_016763855.1 Pseudomonadales bacterium | reverse complement strand
GTCGGCGAAGGAGCCACATGTACGAAGAGCTTGACCGACGACTCGTCAACGTCTTGCAGATCGACCCGCGTGCCAGCTGGGCTAAGGTAGGCAAAGTTTTGGGTGTCTCCCCGACGACTGTCGACCACCGCTGGCAGCGCCTGGTCGATGACGGAATCGCATGGATAACTGCGTGCCCGAACCTCAATCAGCAGATGACGGCCATCGTTGAGGTCGACTGCCATACCGAGAGTCTCCCCCAAGTCATCAAGACGCTATGCGCTAACCCCATGATCGTCATGAAAAAAGGCCCCTCAACACACACTATGGAAATCACCCTCGCCCAACATCGCAGCCAAAACCAACCAAACAAGGCTGACTTCCTTGCGCAATTTGATCAGGCTGGTAGTGGCACACTTGCAGAAAAAGCCATTCTAACCTCACCAACCAAAGCTGAATTTCGGGACACCGTGATCAGGGAAACGATGCCCGCCCAACAAATTGCTGCTGGATCTACAAATATTCAAAAGCAAAAACCTGTTGTCACAACGGTTGGTGCATCGAACACCAAGGCAGCGGTAATTAACTTGTCCAATCTGGAAACCCCTACCCCCAAGCCTGTGAAAGGCGAAAAGTCACTGCTTCAACGGAGTTTGGAAATCGCCAGCCTCGAAGCCAGATTAGACAGGCAAAGACAAATATATGCTAAGCGCCCCAGAATCAAACGACTCACCAGCATGTCCACCAAATCAAGTATGGATGCCTATTATTTGAATTCTTGGCGCCGAAAGATCGAAAAAGTTGGCAATATTAATTATCCCACAGAAGCGAAGCGCAAAAAACTCTACGGCAGTTTGCGATTATTAGTCGCTGTCTTGCCTGATGGTAGCTTGAAAGAAGTTGCTTTACTTGAATCTTCCGGGCACAAGGTTTTGGATGAATCAGCAATCAGAATTGTGAAATTAGCCTCTCCGTTTGCCCCCTTTCCTGACGAGCTAAGGCGCTCAACCGATGTTCTCGAAATTATTCGCACATGGCAGTTTCGAAAAAACAGTTCACTTCGTAGCTTTTAACGAGTGCCCATCCAAAAACTAAATCGAGCGGGGCTACTTCCCTCGTAAGTTCCTTATCGGAACTTACTGCTTGAAATTACTATCTAACATAAACATAGTTATGCGCTTTATAAGGAAATTTGCCTATTTATGGACAGGAACTAACTAGATGCAAAGCTTCAAAAATCATTTCCTCGTCTCACTCCCGGCACTTAAAGGCAACTATTTCGAGGATACTGTTTCCTTAATAATCGATCATAACGAACAAGGGACATTTGGTCTGATTATTAACAAACCCCTGAATCAAGATATTGACGAGTTATTTTCTGAGATTACGAGCGGGTTCAATTGTCCCGTTTTACTAGGGGGCCCCGTTGAACAAGAGCGCGTGTTTTTTCTCCATCCGACGGGCACTTATTTTAACTCGACTCTGGAGATAAGTCATGAGATTGCGCTAACGACCTCTACAGATATTATTGACGCAATGCAAGAAGGCAGCGCCCCAGCAGGCATGTTGGCGATTGTAGGTTATGCTGGTTGGGGAGCCACACAACTTGAACAAGAACTTGTGGATGATGCTTGGTTGTTGGCCCCTACTTCAGGGCGAATCGCATTCAACACGCCTTATGAGGATCGCCCGAAGGACGCTGCAAGTCTATTGGGAATTGATCTCAATCTTATGCCAACCCAAGCAGGAGGAGATTGATGTCTGAATATAAACATGTCATGGCATTTGATTACGGCACTAAGAAAATGGGTATCGCAATGGGACAATCGATCACGGGTACTGCAAACCCACTTAAAAATATTTCAGCAAAAAACGGCATACCTAACTGGGAAGAAATTGGAAAGTTAGTTGCAGAATGGAAACCCGATCTATTCATTGTCGGACTTCCACTGAACATGGATGGTAGTGAAAGTGCAATATCTGTTAGAGCAAAAAAATTCGCTCGTCGCCTGACAGGTCGATTTAACATTCCCCATCGAACTGTCGATGAAAGACTCACGAGCTTCGAAGCCAAGCAACAAACTGGCGAGAAATCTGACCTTGATGCTATCGCGGCAAAACTAATTCTAGAGAGTTATTTTAGGGAGCCGGACAACTAAAGAGAAGAGAAGCTTTGAAGCACTCTAACGCCTCATAGGCCCTGAATCATCATCACTAGACTGCAAGGATAGACCGCCCAAATCAGCACCGCTATTAACAGGAGCTTCACCTGCCAACTTGATCATGAGACGCAAATCATTTGCTGAATCCGCTGAAGCAAGTGCGTGATCATAAGAAACTTCACCTGCAATATACAAATCATACAAAGCCTGATCAAAGGTTTGCATGCCCTGTTCCCTTGACTTTTTCATGATCTCTTTTAGCGCGTGTACATCGCCTTTTCGAATAAGATCTGAAACTAATGGTGTGTTAATTAAAACTTCAATTGCAGCCCTTCGCCCCTTACCATCTATGGTGGGAATTAATTGTTGCGCAACCATACCACGCAAATTCAAAGACAAATCCATCCAAACCTGTTGTTGTCGATCCGCAGGGAAAAAGTTGATGATACGATCAAGTGCTTGATTAGCGTTATTTGCGTGCAAGGTAGCCAGACATAAGTGACCAGTCTCTGCAAATGTCACTGCGTAATCCATAGTTTCTTGTGAGCGAACCTCACCAATCATGATGACATCGGGTGCCTGACGTAATGTATTTTTTAGCGCAACATCAAAGCTTGGGGTATCAACACCCACTTCTCTTTGCGTAACCATGCACCCGCGATGTTCATGAATAAATTCAATCGGATCTTCAATCGTAATGATATGACCTTTGCTATTAATATTTCGATGTCCAATCATTGCGGCTAGGGAGGTTGACTTACCGGTACCTGTCGCCCCAACAAATATGATAAGCCCTCGTTTAGTCATTGCTAGTGTCTTAATAATGGGCGGCAAATTCAAATCATCACAACTCGGAATATGACTTTCAATTCGACGTAAAACCATCCCAGCAAAATTTCTTTGATAAAATGCACTGACACGAAAACGACCAGCAATCGGGCTGTGTATAGCAAAATTACATTCCTTTTCTGTTTCAAATTCCTGAATCTGCGGCTCAGTCATCGTGCTATGAACCATTTCTCTCGCTTGCTCCGGCGTCAAAGGCGTCTTTGACATTGGCATCATTCGGCCGCTCACTTTGATAGAGGGAGGTAAACCCGCCGTTACAAACAGATCCGAGGCACCTTGATCAACAACTACCTTAAGTAGTTTGTTAAAATCTATCATTCACTTACTTCCTTATCTTCCTAGCCAGGCTTACTGTTTTTTGATGTTGTTATCTGAAATCATCAGGCATTTTTGCTTTTTCACGAGCTTGCTCATTGGTAACGAGGTTTTTGTCTACCAATGAACGTAAAGTCTGATCCAACGTGATCATGCCTATAGCCCCGCCAGTTTGAATGGCTGAATACATTTGGGCAACCTTTGACTCACGAATCAAATTTCGAATCGCAGGCGTACAAATCATAATTTCATGTGCTGCAATACGACCACCACCGATCTTCTTCAACAAACATTGTGAGACCACACTGGCGAGAGATTCTGACAACATAGATCTCACCATCGCTTTTTCAGAGGCAGGAAAAACATCAATGACTCTATCAATCGTTTTTGCTGCAGAGGAGGTGTGTAAGGTACCGAAAACCATGTGCCCTGTTTCTGCAGCTTCAAGAGCCAAACGAATCGTCTCTAGATCACGCATTTCTCCCACAAGAATAATATCGGGATCTTCCCGTAAAGCAGATCTCAGTGCTTCATTAAAACCGAGGGTATCTCGATGGACCTCTCGCTGATTGACCAAACATTTTTTTGATTCGTGAACAAATTCAATCGGATCTTCCACCGTGAGAATGTGTTGATAACGATTGTCATTAACATAATCCATCATGGCCGCAAGTGTTGTACTTTTGCCAGATCCCGTTGGACCGGTTACCGTAATGAGTCCGCGGGGCGTTTCTGAAAGTCCCCTGAAAACTTCTCCCATTCCGAGATCATCCATGGTCAATACCTTTGAGGGTATGGTTCTAAATACCCCTCCAGCACCCCGGTTGTGATTAAAAGCATTGACTCTAAATCGGGCAACGCCAGGCACCTCGAAAGAGAAATCGGTTTCGAAGAACTCTTCATAGTCCTTACGTTGTTTGTCATTCATGATTTCATAAATGAGTGAATGCACTTCTTTATGATCAAGTGCCGGCAGATTAATTCGACGAATATCACCGTCGACGCGAATCATAGGTGGTAATCCTGCAGAAAGGTGCAAGTCAGACGCGCCTTGTTTCTCACTAAACGCTAAGAGTTCTGTAATATCCATTCATTCAGTCCCAGTTCACCTAATGTAAGTTCAGCTAATCAATTCCTGTCCAAAAATGAAAGTGTCAATTTAGCGTCAGGCTCCCCTCAATAGAATCCGGTACTCGCACCGGACGCCATCTCGCTAAACTTAAGTACAGGACAAGCAGTAATTAAATCTCTTCCCGTATAGTATTATCGAATACATTAATAAACCACTACTTCGTGATACATCAATATTGTGCCAGAGCTAGACATTCAAAATAGGCTTGAACAAGTCAATTACCGTATCGACAAGGCTTGCACGCAATGTGGTAGAGATCCTAAATCTGTATTGCTATTGGCTGTGAGTAAAACTAAACCACTGAACATGATTAAAGCCGCGATAGATTGCGGACAATTACACTTTGGTGAGAATTACTTACAGGATGCCTTGGCTAAAATTACAACTCTACCCTCTAAGGAAGTCATTTGGCACTTTATTGGGGCAATTCAGTCTAACAAAACGCGGCAAATAGCAGACCATTTTGACTGGGTGCATACCGTGTCCTCTCTCAAGATTGCACGCAGACTAAATGAACAACGCGCTAAAGCGTTACCGCCCATTAACATCCTCATTCAGGTGAATATCGATGAAGAAGAGGACAAATCCGGCGTTATTCCCAGCCAGCTTGAGATGCTTGTGACAGAAATTATATCGTTATGTCAGGATGGCGCTCAGATCAAGCTAAGAGGATTGATGGCTATTCCTTCACAGGATCAGGCAGCAGATAACAATGCCTTTACTCGCTTAGCCACTTTGAGGGCAGAAGTCGCAACAAAATTTCAATTAGAAGGCTTCGACCAACTCTCCATGGGTATGTCAGCAGATCTAGACCTTGCAATTGCGGCAGGCAGCACCATTGTTCGTGTGGGTACCGATATCTTTGGATCAAGAGGAAGTAAATAATGAGCACGATCACCTTCATCGGCGCTGGCAATATTGCCCAAGCGTTAATAGGGGGCATAATACAGAGTCATCCCAATGCCCATATCATTGCATCAGATCCCAGTATCACACAATTAGATAAATTGCCTCCCGAGATTCGTCGCGAGGGAAATAACGTACTCGCGGTCAAAGAAGCCGACATTGTTGTACTTTGCGTGAAACCCAATTTAGTAAAAACTGTTTGCGAAAACCTTGAACCCTTAGCCCAAGGCCGATTATTTATCAGTGTAGCAGCAGGAATCACGTCGGTATCAATGTCTGAATGGCTTGGAGAGGGTACGGCGATTATTCGTTGCATGCCTAATACACCAGCCTTGATTCAAGCCGGGATGACAGGCCTTTTCGCTAACAAACACGTTAGCCCCGAACAAAAGGAGAAAGCCGAGGAAATTTTGGGTTCCGTGGGTCAGGTTCAATGCTTCGAACACGAAAGCGAACTCGATATTGTCACCGCCATTTCAGGTAGTGGACCCGCGTATTATTTTCTGTTGATGGAAGCCATGCAAAAAGCCGGCGAATCCATGGGATTAAGCTCGGATATCGCAAAGAAACTCGTGCTTCAAACCGCCCTCGGTGCTGCGCAAATGGCGCAAGATTCTTCACTAGACACCAACCGACTTCGGATCAATGTCACCTCACCCGGGGGCACGACAGAGGCTGCATTAAATTCTATGCAAGATGCAGGTATACAAAATATCATTAAAAATGCGATTAAAGCCGCTCATGCGCGATCAATATCCTTATCCAAAGCCTGAATCCGTTATACTAAAAAACGATTGGCTCGTTTTTTAGGAATCAGTTGATCTGAATTAATAAGGTTGGCTCGTTTTTTAGAAATCAGTTGATCTTTTTTGAAAACATCAGCTAGCTTTACTAGCTAGTGCCCATCCATAAATGGGCAATTCTTGATCTCTGCAAACTCAGTAACAGCAGCTGTTCTCATTCCAAACTAACAATAGCATCTTG
>JAESSY010000017.1 GCA_016763855.1 Pseudomonadales bacterium | reverse complement strand
GTTCGACATCTTCATACGCGTAATTAATTTTCCATACCATAAAACCATAGTAACATATATGTTACTAAGCGCAATGTTTAGATTTGAATTGGCTCATAACGCCATGCTTTGAGGCGCGTAGCAGCAAAGCTGCGGAGCGTCCTAACGACTGCAAGGAGTGACAACAGCATTTTGTTATGTGGTTGCATGCTATTCTCACTTGAGTTCATACGCAATTTCACAAGCCTTAAAGCCTAACGATTCCCAGAACTTTTGACCATTTGGATTTGAAATATTGGCTTCGAGATTAATCTTTGTACCTGTTAGGACGCACATTTCCTTAAACATGTTAAATGCTTTGGTTCCTGTACCAGTTCGGCGGCAATTTTTATCAATATAGAATTGCCTTACATAATAGTATGCCGGCGACCTTACATCATTTCCTGCCTCATTATATTCGTAGAGAATATACCCACAAGCTACATCATTCAGACAAAATACTAACCCAGAATACTCGTCATTCTCTATCCAGCTTTCATATCGTGACTCAGCCTCAGCGATCGTTAATGGAGTTGACCCCTCGTCTAAATGCAGCTGTATATTCCATGCTGCAATTTGTGGAATATCTCCGATCACCATTCTTGAAGCTTTAAGTTCAGTCATGTTTATAAGAGACTCTTTGTGACACATAACGCTTTGGCTTTATGGCGCAGAGCCGCAGGCGAAGCGTCCAAATGAGTGACGTAGGAGCGAATGATAACAGCCATTTGTTATGTTTTATTGGCATTAATGTCTCTGTCTATAGGAATTTTTCTTGTTTGAGTAAATTGTAATATTGCGATAATACTAAAAAGAAGAACCTGAAGGTATGAGCCAAGAAGTAGCGCATTAAGCGTAAGAAGAATAGATGCAATACCCATTAAAAGAAAAAACATTCTCGGGATTCTTGATAATTCACTTAATGTAAAAAATGTCCTAAGTGGAATTTCTTTGGTTTCTTTGACTGCAAAAATTATAGCAACCACGCTCCCTCCAATAAGAATCCACGAGAGA
Source organism: Pseudomonadales bacterium (assembly GCA_016763855.1). Lineage (GTDB taxonomy): Bacteria > Pseudomonadota > Gammaproteobacteria > Pseudomonadales > Azotimanducaceae > JAHRVQ01. Next base: position 54,148 of record JAESSY010000017.1, on the reverse strand, counting down.
ATATTTTGTAGAAATTCCATGTTAGGCATAGTTATTCCTTGAAACATAACGTTTAATTGTGTGGGCAGACGCAGAGCGGCTGCTCCAAGCCGAAGGCGACACCAATTTCTTGTTAGCAGACGTACAAAACATTACTTTAACAATACACAACGAGCATAATTATAGACGCGATTTCTCACTTGCGGTTTAAACCCCAAACAAATAAGACCTGCTGAAAATGCGATAAGGAGCGACAGACCTTTAACAATTTTGAATCCCGTGAACGCTGCAAGTAAAAGCAGAAAAGCTACATAGGCTAGACCAGCAAAACCAAGGCAAAGGCATAGACCTCTAACTTCGTCGTTCATGATATTTTTAACATTCATATATTTTCCTGTATTTGTTCGATTAACTAGCTCAATCTAAACTGCTAACTTCTGTTTAATGGGAAAGCTGCAGAGCAGCTTTTCCCAGTGACCAACGGGAACGAATTGAAACTTTTGTTATAATTTCGCACCCCGATAAACCTCGTTTGAGAAAACAGCCTTGTCATTGTTGCATTCCTTTTTACGCGATGAACTTAGCCACAGATAAGCAATGTATTTTGTACGAGATAGCCTAACTTGTTACGGGTAAAATACCAAATTGCTTATTTAATGAACAACAATTCAGGTCGCCGGAGTTTCTGCAAAGAGATTGAAATTCATTAGGGCGAGAGCTTGAAGAGGTTTTGCGAGTATTGCGCGGACTTTACAAGCCGACGATAACTTGAAGCTGGATGCACCTGTAGACTTTAACGATTGAACTGTTACCGCTCGGTGTAGTTTTTGTATTGTTAATGAGAATTTAGGAATGCAAAAGAATTATAACACTGAGTTGTGTGGCTAGACGCAGAGCGGCTAGTCCAAGCCGAAGGCGACACCAACTTTATGTTAGGCATGGATACCGCGCCACAGAGTAATACATGTATAGTTTTTGTCATTTGATGTTTCATGATCAACGCCAATAATTTTATCAAATCCGTTTTTGTACCAAAATCTAAGAGCTTTAGGGTTTTCAGAGTATACGTTTAGCCCAATACCAACATAGTTACCAAGTTCAGATATTTTCTCTAGTAGAGATGATACTGCTTCTCTCCCTAAACCACTAGATTGATTATTGGGTTTAAGCACGAGCATTGGTAGCCAACACTGGCCTTTTTCAGGCGCATCTAGTTCAAATTGAAGATAGCCAATAGCGGCTCCTTCATAGGATATTTTTCTCAGGTAGAATTTTGGCCCTGGACATTCCTGGTTGTTTGTCACGTCTTGGGCAACCAGACCTTCATATTCTGAGAACGGGTATTTACCAAAAGTTGGATCAGATTTTTCCAGATGACTGTTTGATTCAAATAAATCCTTAATCTCACCCGCATCTTCTTTCACAAATTTCGAGAAAACAAGATTCTCTGATTTCCATTCTTGCGGAATCATATGGTGCCTAACGCCGTGCTTTGAGGCGCGTAGCAGCTTTGCTGCGTAGCGTCCTAACGACCGAAGGGAGTGCCAACAGCACTTTGTTATGTTTGTTCACAATAAGATAGCAACCTTGCAATGTTTTCTTTGAGTACTTCTTGAGGATTGGGAGGTTTCTCATTATCAAGATATGCACCAGTATACTGAAAATAATCTTGTTGTCCTGTGGCAGTATCCTTTTCTCCGTATCGATATGTGTCCCATGAAGATAGAAACCCAGATTTATCCTTTACGAAGTGACTATATTCTTCCACAGCCTCATTTAAAGCAGGAAATTTTTCACGCAGAATATAGGATATATCAAAACTGTGTTCCGGCCAGCTAGTAGGTATCGGATAATATTCCTTGAGTTCGGCCAACACAATCGAACGAAATTTGTCCGAAGCATTTATCCGCCTAACTTCGAGAAAGTGATTCCAAGCCAGCCAAGCCGTAAAGCATGCAAGTAATATGGAACCACTAATGGCCCAAAAGTTATTTGCAATAACTTCAATCAAAGCGTCCTCCTAATCTGGCTCTGAAACATAACTTCTGTTTAATGGGAAAGTTGCAGAGCAACTTTTCCCAGAGAGCGGAGCGAACGAATTGAAACTTTTGTTATAATTTTGCACCCCGATAATCCCTGATTGAGATAATAACCTGACATTGTTGCATTCCTTTTTTACGCGATGAGCAACACTGCGATGTTAAAGATTCTTTGCGTTCGGGATAGCCTAACCCGATACGAGTAAAATACCAAATTGACTATTTAGTTCCTGTCCGAAAAGTATTTAGCGATTAATTTACCGCCACATTATCGTTTTGTTAGCGCATAAACCCCTGTTGTTTGCTATAATGTAAGTTCTTGAATCCAAACAATAAAACAACCATCAGGGGGTGCCATGCGTCAAAGACATACGACACAAGGGAGTATATTCTGGTTTCGGCCTGAACACCAAATTTCTCGCTATTTAGACAAAATTGATCAATGGCTCAATCAATCGACAGCGTTGTTGTCTTGGGTGGATCATGATCTCAATGGGAGTACCACCTTCGGCCGACCCGGTATGTCTTGCGATCAGATATTGCGCGCTGCTCTGATTCTGCAATATCGTCGATGTAGCTATCGAGAACTTGAATTTTTGTTGAAAGATTCAATGTCGTTTCAGTCATTTTGCCGAATCGATCCATGTCGGCCGCCAAGCAAATCGACATTACGAGATAACATTAGCGCTATACGACCTGCCACCTGGCGAAAAATGAACCGCCACTTTATTTGTACGATGAACAATCTAGGGATAGAAACGGGCCAACAGCTTCGCATCGACAGCACAGTCACTGAGACGAACATTCTCTTTCCAACAGACAGTAAATTACTCTACAACAGTATCCGATTGATGGTTCGTGTATTGAAGAAGCTAAAGTCGTTTGTGGACGTTAAGTATGTTGATCACAGTCGCAGGGCCAAACGTCATTGGTTTGCGGCAACTATGGCTAGGAATGATGAACGACGATATCCTCACTATAAAAAGCTTCTTGACGATGTAGAGCAAACACGATTGGTATTGTATGAGGTTCTCGAAGCACTTAAAAAACAGGGTGATCAGCCTAATTACGTTGAAGAGATCCAACAATTATTAACCTTAGTAGCAAAGGTGATGTCACAAACGACCCGTCGTGTCGTCTGTGAAGAACAGGTGCCAGTTGAAGATAAAATTGTGAGCCTGCACGAGGCGCACACCGATATCATTGTCAAAGGTGGTCGAGATGTTCAATTTGGTCACAAGATTAATTTGACAACAGGGACGAGTGGTTTGGTGATTGACGTCACTATCGAGCGAGGTAATCCATCCGATAAAATCCGCCTTCTTCCATTACTCCGACGTCATAAACGTCTGTTTGGAGAAGCCCCCAAACGGATAGCAGCCGACGGCGGTTATGCGAGCGCAGAGAATTTGGCACAAGCAAAGTTACTTGGCGTTGAATCCGTCGCATTTGATAAAAGGATTAATCTCAGCATCAAGGAGATGACTGGAAGTGATTGGCTGTATCGCGAATTGAAGCGTTTCCGAGCTGGCATAGAGGCAAGCATAAGCTACCTAAAACGCTGCTTTGGATTGGGCAGAGTCGTCTGGAAAGGGTGGCGAAACTATCAATCGAGTGTTTATCTGTCAGTCTTCACCCACAACCTCATCGTATGGGCTAGATCGGGTTAACTTCTAATCATGTTAGAAATGGGGCTTTACCGAAGTTCACGGGCAGATATGGGTCGAGCAGAAAAACACACTTCGAATGGCATAAAAACCCCTAAAAACAAGGACAAAATGACACTTTCCGTCAAACTTTGCATGTAACCTGTACTTTCTGTTTTGTAAATCTCAACCAAAAGTAGTACTTTCCGGACAGGAACTAACTAAATAGGTGGCTCAATTTTAAGTTCCAATTACCCACCAAAGTGGGTCAGTTTTACATGCTCATTAACAGTGGCGGCCTGAAACAGGAGAAGTAACGAACTTACGAATTAGTTTTGTGTATTTGAAATAAAATTGGCTTTGTCAGCCTGTAAGCCGAATTGCTTGAAGAGTGAAAGATGAGAGATCGGGAAGCCCACGCAAATTTCTTAGTGTTTAAAGTACCTGTGAATAGGTCGTGGTAACCGACTGGGCGTCCCCCCGCGGCGGACAGATCTTAATGCGTTAACCAGCACGCGAATAAGAGGATGCTGTCGGGGGCGCCTAGCTCATGGTCATAATCCACTTACAAAGCATAAGAGAAGCAGGTTGCAAAAAGGGGCGTCTATTTGAGGATTTATAAACCATGTGAGATTAAGATTTTGGCTGCAGCTGATTGGGTTTACTCCGGCACTTCACTCCGACTCCAAGAGTTTATTTGGTAATATCCACATAATCTATATAATGCGCCGTTTACTCAGCAAGTTGAGCATACTTCATGAACGCTTTTACCAAACTAGGCCTTTCCGAATCATTAACTCAACCTTTAAAACAACTGGGTTACAGTCAAGCCACAGAGATTCAACAACTTTCGATTCCACCGATCATAGCCCAGCGTGATGTATTAGCTTCAGCTCAAACCGGTAGTGGTAAAACCGCCGCTTTCGTATTGCCTTTATTGGATAGGCTCCAACAAACTAAACCCGGAAAAGGTCGGCCCATCCGGGTATTATGCCTTGCCCCAACCCGTGAACTGGCACAACAAATCGATGACAACATTGCATTATTTATCGGTGAGTTACCACTTCGTCATGCGGTGATTTATGGTGGCGTGCCAATCAATCAGCAAATTCGTAAAATTGGTAACGGCGTTGATTTTCTAATTGCTACGCCCGGGAGACTACTTGATTTACTGGCCCAAAAAGAGCTGGATCTCAGCCAGATAGAAACTTTGGTTTTGGACGAAGCTGATCGTATGCTCGACCAGGGCTTTCAGGATCAGATCCAAAAGGTTTTAAATCAGCTCCCCAAACAACGTCAAAACTTATTGTTCTCTGCAACTTTTAATGCCCAAATTACCAGCTTCACAGATGGCCTGCTGCATGACCCTGTCATCGTGCAAAGTCAGCGTTTAAACAAAGCAGCAGACAACGTTAAATTGATTATCTATGAAGTAGAACAAAATGAAAAATCCGATATCATTTACTACCTGCTGGCCAACAATAAACAGCAATGCCTGGTCTTCGCCCGTACACGCAGAAATGCTAATCTCGCTGATGCTTACCTGCGCGAAAAAGGCATGAGCTGTGCTGCGATCCATAGTGATAAGTCACAACACCAGCGAACGCAAACTTTACAGAAATTTAAAGATGGGGAAATCCAGATACTTGTCGCCACCGACATCGCTGCGCGCGGGCTAGATATTGAGCAACTGCCGCTGGTGATCAATTATGATATTCCACGTCGTGCCGAAGATTATGTACATCGTATTGGTCGTACTGGTCGTGCTGGGATGCAAGGGGTTGCTATCTCACTAATGGGTGGTGATGAACGTGGCAACGTAGCAGCCATCGAAAAGCTTATTCAAAAACAAATATTCATTGCCGCTATTCCCTATATCGACGGTGAAAACAAATTCGAATATGATAGTGAAATTATTGCTGCTGGCAACAGTATTCAGGTACGTAAAAACAATAAAGCGAATCGAATTGCCAAACGTCGGAAAAACACCAAGCCGGGTAAGCGGCGTTCCTGATGACAGATTGATTTTGGATGCCAAAGTTGACTAACTGTACTGAACTGCTTAATCTTGACCAAACGGTTAAGGTAATTGGGGTTTCTAATGACGACATTAACAATAAATCAAGACAGGCTTTGGGATAGTCTGATGGAAATGGCGAAATTTGGCGCCACCAAGAAAGGAGGGTGCGCGAGGCTGGCCCTAACGGATTTAGACAAGCAGGCAAGGCATCTTTTTATTGAATGGTGCGAGGCGGCGGGTTGTACGGTAACTGTGGATCAAGTCGGAAATATTTATGCTTTGAGACCGGGTAAGAATATGAACTTGCCACCGGTTGGCACCGGCAGTCATCTTGACACTCAACCCACAGGGGGCAAATTTGACGGGGTTTTTGGTGTGCTGTCTGGGGTAGAGGTTTTAAGAACCCTCCAAGAAAATAATGTCGTCACAGAAGCGCCGATTGAAATCTCTGTTTGGACAAACGAAGAGGGCTCGCGATTTGCCCCTGCCATGATGGGTTCTGGTGTTGTTGCAGGCAGACTAGATTTAGAAACTGTATTAGCGACGAAGGATATTGATGGTATCACTGTGGGTGAGGAGCTAGAACGTATTGGGTTTGCGGGGGATGTTTCAGCGACTCAAAGAGCCTATACCGCATTTTTTGAAACCCATATTGAACAGGGCCCTTACCTCGAAAATGAAGATAAGATTATTGGTATCGTAACTGGCGGTCAAGGCCAACGTTGGTACGACGTTATTTTAACAGGTCAAGAATCACATGCGGGTACAACCCCCATGCACTTAAGAAAAGATGCCTTACTCGCCGCGACTAAATTGGTTCAAAAAGTAGAGGCGATAGCGAATGCCCATAAACCCGGATGTGGCACCGTAGGGTTTTTACAAGTCATCCCAAATTCCAGAAATACCATTCCTGGACAAATTAAGATGGGCGTTGATTTAAGACACCCTAACGATGATACCCTGTTGGATATGGACACTGAGCTTAAAACCTATTTGGATGAGCTAGGAAAGGATACGGGCGTTGAGATAGAGCTTGATCCATATTGGTACTATGCCCCTGTGGAGTTTAATAAAGAGTGTATTGCTGCTGTAACTGAGGGCGCAGATATTCATGGTTATAATCACATGGACATCATTGCGGGTGCAGGCCATGATGCGTGCTACGTGGCTGATTATGCACCCACCAGCATGATTTTTACACCGTGTCTAAATGGCATTAGCCATAATGAGATTGAAAGCACAACAATTGAAGAATGTAATGCGGGCTGCAATGTTCTGCTTCACGCAATGGTGAAGATGGCGGTACGTTTGGAATAAAGGTCCGCTAGGGAGGGATAATCATTCTTAATAAAAAAGCTGAAACACGAGAGGCACACTCTGCGAGTATCATCACAGCTGCTGAAAAAGTCTTTGCGTTAAAAGGGTTTAAAGGCGCAACAACGCAAGAAATTGCTGATTTGGTAGGGCTGCCAAAAGCGAATGTCCATTATTATTTTAAAACCAAAGCAGCATTGTACACCGCTGTCCTAGAAGACATTCTTATTGTTTGGAAGCAAGATGCCGATAGCTTTGGAAACTCTAGTGATCCAACGATTGCTTTGAGTGAGTATATTCGAAGTAAAATGCGCCATTCGTTTGATCGCCCCTTTGGCTCGAAAGTTTGGGCCAATGAAATTATTCATGGCGCGCCGGTATTAGGAGACGTTCGGCTAGCAGATCTTCTCAATCAATGGGAAAAACAGATAACAATTCAGATAAGGCAGTGGATTGACGAGGGTAAAATTCGTGACATTGACCCCCATTATCTTCTCTTTATGATCTGGGCAACAACACAACACTATGCTGATTTTGAACATCAAATTAAGGTGCTTAATGGTGGCGTTAAGATGAATAAGGACCAGCAAGAAAAAGCGACTCAAACTGTTGTTGATATTATACTAAGGGGCATCGGCCTGGAGCCACCGGAGTAGAGAATGTTAAATCTATTTAAAGTATTCCTATTATCTATGATGCTTGTTTTGCTACAGGGATGCTTAGCAGGGGCGGTAGTAAACGTCTTGGCAGAAACTGTTGAAGCAGGTGTAGAAATTACTGGCGCGGTAATCGGTACTGCTGTTGATATCGTCGTCCCAAATGGTAAGGATGACGAAGAGAAGGATTAAATTAGCTAACGGTTATAGATAAGCTACTGGGCTTATATAGAAGCAGGTCAAAAAGCAGGAATAATGTGCTTGCCATATTCCGCAATAATGTTTTCTTCGTCACCATTGTCAAGATAGATATTAAACTGTGTGACACCATTGTCTTCTAGATCACGGATTTTTGTAATGTGATCATCTGGTTCACCGAGGACACAAAAGCTTTCAACAATCTCTGGTGTAATAAAATCTAGAAAAGGGTTGTCGCTTTGTCCGTGTTTAGAATAATCGTAGCCTTTGCGGTTTTCTATATAGTCAGTCAGGCTTTCTGGGACTAGCCCGCTATCTGAACCATATTTTTCGACAATATCCGCAACATGATTGCCAACCATGGCAGGGAACCATTTGGTTTTTTCGACACATTCTTCTTTAGAGCCAAAGTAGGCTGGTGCTGCCGCCATTACTCTAAAGTTGGACATATCCCGTCCAGCTTCTAAACCCGCATTCACTGCTTGATCAGTAAACCATTTGCAAAGTGCTGGATCTGCGATTTGTAGAATCACGCCATCTCCAATTTCTCCTGCTGTTCTTAAGGCTTTTGGGCCGTAAGCTGCAATCCAAACGGGTAATTCGTAGCCATCTGCCCAGGGCAGTTTCACGGGTTCTGGGCAACCGTGATAGGAAATTTCTTCACCACGAATCATGCCTTTTACTTTTTCTGTAAACTCTGTGAGTCGGGCTAAGGTTGCAGGTTTTTTCCCCATAACACGTACTGAGCTGTCACCACGACCCACCCCCATATCTATTCTACCGCCGCTTTGTGCTGCAAGGCTGCCAAAGAGGCTTGCAGTTAAAGACCAATCTCTAACGAGAGGATTGGTGACGCAAGGACCAAAGCGCATCTTAGTGGTATGTTCGATGCACATGGCAATGGCAGGGTAGCACTCACGCCATAAAATATGTGAATCATAGAACCAGCAATAGGTGAATCCCGCGGCTTCTGCTTGCTTGACTAACTGACGGGCTCGATCTGGGGCGACGACACCCTTAAAACAAATTGCAAATTCCATACTTAAATAGATTCCTTAGGCCTTGTTTAAATGCTCGTTTTTATCTTTCTACAGATTTGGGTTCGTTGATAGCTGCTATTTTTTGCAGGGTTTCATAAACCGGTGGAAAAGCAGGGCGGTCCATATATCGACCGGCACCTTTTGTAACATGTAGTTCACCATCCTTCCAGACGACTTTTCCTTGAGAAAGCGTATAGCTGGGGATACCTTGAACTGTCTTGCCTTCAAAAATATTGAAGTCAACATTGCTGTGATGGGTTTCTGTGGAAATGGTGCGTGTACCCTCTGGATCCCAAACAATAATATCTGCATCACTACCCACATTGATGCAACCTTTTCTTGGAAAAAGATTGAATATCTTTGCGGCGTTTGTAGAGGTAACGGCGACAAATTCATTCATTGATAATTTGCCTGTACGAACACCTTCATGCCATATGACAGACATGCGATCTTCAACACCAGCGGTTCCGTTAGGGATCTGAGTGAAATCATCTTTGCCCATTTCTTTTTGTTCTGCACAAAATACGCAATGATCTGTTGCGATTGTTTGCAAATTACCGGCTTGGAGACCTTTCCAAAGCGCTTTTTGGTGTTCTTTGGGCCTAAAGGGTGGGCTCATAACATGGGCTGCTGCGCGACCCCAATCTTTATCCAAATAAACACTGTCATCAATGAGTAGATGTCCCGTTAGACATTCGCCAAAGACACGATGTCCTTGTTTACGTGCAAGAGAAATTGCATCAAGGGCGTCACTGGTTGAAACGTGAACGATATAGATAGGGGTATTCAATGCCTGTGAAATCTTGATAGCACGATGCGCGGCTTCGCCTTCGACACAAGGCGGCCGAGAGTGGGGATGTCCTTCAGGACCGGTGATACCTTTTTTTAACATCTCATTCTGAAGATGGTAAACAAGTTCACCATTCTCGGCATGAACAGTAGGGATTGCCCCAAGTTCAAGACAGCGAGCGAAGCTTGAGACCAGAATTTCATCAGTTGCCATAATGGCATTCTTGTAGGCCATAAAATGTTTAAAGCTGTTAACACCATGTTTTTCAACCAGTGTACCCATATCTTCGAATACACTGTCGTCCCACCAGGTTACGGCAACGTGAAAGCTGTAGTCTGAGGCAGCGCCTTTACCCCATTCGCGCCATTTCATATAGGCATCCAGCAATCTTTCTTGTGGGTCGGGAATAACAAAGTCAATGATGCTTGTTGTGCCTCCAGCAAGACCTGCTGAAGTGCCGGTAAAGAAGTCATCGCAGGCAACTGTACCCATGAAAGGTAACTGCATGTGTGTATGTGGATCGACGCCACCAGGCATAACATATTGTCCTCCGGCATCAATAACTTCGGTACCTGCAGGAACATCGAGATCCAATCCGACAGCTTGAATTAGGCCCTGGTTACAATAGATATCACCTCGAAAGGTATTGTCATGGGTAACGATCGTTCCGCCTTTAATGATTACTGACATATTCATTCCCTCTTATGTAGTCTGCTTTAACTGGTTAGTTAAGGTATCTAGTTCTTTTGTGTCTCTTCTGCGGTCTGTTTTTTACAGTCTCGCTTGTACTGAGCTAATCGTCATTTTCTGACCTGTTTTAAATCTTGACTACATGGTCAGCATGGGTATGCTAGGCCAAGCAGAAGTACTAGTCAACCAATAGCGTGTCGGGCTCGGATAAATTACCCATAGTGTATTCGCCGAATATATAGGATAGTTATCCCTCAATAATTAAGACAAATATAAAACGACCTTTCCGAAAGATTCGATACCAATGACGAATAGAAAAGAGACCGTTATGGATTCAACAAATACGCAAGCTGTGGCTTCTCATCCAGCTGTGGCACCTGAAGGTTCGGCAGACTATCTCTGGAATGAAGATCTTGCGCCGACACAAGAAAGTCAGAGAACCTGGCCTTGGGTAAATATCGCGGCGCTTTGGGTAGGTATGGTGATTTGTGTCCCTGCTTATTTACTGGCATCTGGTCTCATTGCCCAGGGCATGAATTGGTGGCAAGCGATATTGACTGTATTTCTGGGTAATTTCATTGTCATGATTCCCATGTTGTTGATTGGTCACGCGGGTGCAAAATATGGCATACCGTTTCCAGTATTACTGCGTGCTTCATTTGGCACTGTAGGTGCGCGACTTCCAGGGGTATTAAGAGGGCTTGTCGCCTGTGGTTGGTTTGGCATTCAAACTTGGGTGGGTGGTTCTGCGATTTATCATATCCTAAATGGGCTGACAGGTTCGATGTTTGTAGGGGAGCCTTTACCCTTTCTCGATATTGATTTAGCCCAATTTATTTCCTTTATGGTGTTTTGGGCTGTTCAACTTGTGTTTATCGTCAGAGGTATGGAGTCCATAAGATGGCTTGAGACCTTAGCGGCTCCGGTACTTCTCGCCATCTGTTTTGGAATGCTGTATTGGGCTTACGTCAGCGCTGACGGATTCGATATGATGTTTGCAAAAGAATCTGCATTTGTTGAAGGTGGAGCCAAGGAAGGGCAGTTCTGGCGAGTCTTTTTGCCAGGCATAACTGCGATGGTAGGGTTCTGGTCGACACTTACCTTGAATATTCCGGATTTCACACGTTTCTCGAAGAGCCAAAAAGATCAAATTATAGGCCAAGCCATTGGTTTACCACTGCCTATGGCACTATTAGCTTTTATTAGTGTTGCTGTCACGATGGCGACGGTGGTTGTTTTCGGTGAGGAAATTTGGGATCCCCTCGAAATAGCAGCGCGACTGGGTGGAGGTACAGCGATATTAGGCCTGTGTATGTTGCTTGTGGCGACCCTGACAACGAATCTTGCTGCTAACGTGGTTGCACCGGCGAATGGATTCTCAAACCTGTCTCCACAGAAGATCTCATTTAAAATGGGTGGTTTGATTACTGCTGGGCTAGGGATTGCAATGATGCCTTGGAAGTTACTCGATTCAGCGGGGGCATATTTGTTCGTCTGGTTGGTGGGTTATTCCTCCTTACTGGGTCCGATTGCGGGAATACTGATTACGGATTACTACTTTATACATAAATGCAAGCTAACCGTTGATGACTTGTATCAACGAGAGAAATCCTATGAGTTTAGCAATGGTTGGAATCCTTCGGCTTTGATCGCCTTGGGTTTAGGTATTGCGCCTAATGTACCCGGGTTTTTCTTTGCTGCGGGTGTGCTCGAAAGTACTCCCGTGTTCTTTCAAAGGATTTACGATAACGCCTGGTTTGTTGGTGCAATTGTTGCCAGTTTGACTTACTACTGGTTGATGTATCGCCGTGTTTCAAAAGCTTAGCTGTCTTAACTTCAAGTTTCTTTGGTGGTAAGGGTATCTCTTATTCACGACGAACTGTGTAGACAAAACGCCCCTTATGCGGTTCGCTGGACAAATGCGTAACAATCAACCCGCTCGAATGTCAGAATACAATATAAGCGCTTAATTTAGAAAAAAGGAATCACCCAGATGAACAGCAAATACCTTGTGATAATGATTATCGCCCTACTTGGGGGAGCCTTTTTCTATTTTGATCTTGGACATTTTCTTAGTCTTGATTTCCTGAAGTCTAGTCAGGCTGAGCTTGCTGAACTGGTCAATGATAGGCCGCTGGTAAGTGGTCTTGCATTTTTTGGGGTCTATATCGCCGTCACGGCACTATCTCTACCGGGTGCTGCAATTATGACTTTAGCCGCTGGCGCAATCTTCGGCATTGCTTGGGGGCTACTCATTGTTTCTTTTGCTTCGACTATTGGGGCTACACTGGCAATGTTAGTGTCTCGATTTGTGCTTCGGGATCAAGTCATGAAAAGCTTTGGGGGAAAGCTAAAAGCCATAGATGAAGGCATTGAAAAAGATGGTGCATTTTACCTCTTCACATTAAGACTTGTTCCTGCTTTTCCTTTTTTCGCAATCAATTTACTGATGGGACTCACTAAGCTGAGTGTGCCTGTCTTTTTTCTGGTGAGCCAGATCGGCATGTTGCCAGGAACACTGGTGTTTATTAATGCAGGTACTCAGTTAGCTCAAATAGAATCTTTACAGGGGATTTTGTCTCCCGCCTTAATCGGCTCATTTATATTGTTGGGCCTATTTCCGCTCATCGCGAAGAAGATCGTTGACTACGTTAAAGCGACGAAAATACTGCGTGCTTATCCCAAACCCAAATCTTTTGACCGAGATGTCATTGTAATAGGCGCAGGTTCAGGTGGCTTGGTGGCATCTCTAATCGCTGCGACAGTTAAGGCTAAGGTCACTTTAATTGAAAAAGACAAAATGGGAGGAGATTGTCTAAATACTGGATGTGTACCGAGTAAGTCGATTATTCGATCCGCAAAACTTATGGCGGATATGAAGAGGGGGCAGGATCTTGGTTTGAAGACAATGATCCCTGATTTCGAGTTTTCAGACATTATGGAAAGAGTGCAACGCATCATTAAAACCATTGAACCTCATGATTCTGTAGAGCGCTTCGAAGGGCTTGGTGTCGATGTTGAACAGGGCTTCGGAAAAATACTTTCCCCTTACTCTGTTGAAGTAAATGGCAAGGTACTGACAACGCGCAATATCATTATCGCTACTGGGGCGAGACCTTTTGTTCCTCCTATTAAAAATATCGAAAAAATAGATTATCTAACTTCAGATAATCTGTGGGACATCAGGGAACAGCCAAATCGTTTAGTGATCTTAGGGGGCGGCCCGATTGGAACAGAACTCACGCAAGCTTTTGCTCGCATGGGCAGCGATGTAACCCAAGTTGAGGCATTGCCCGCGATTCTTAACCGGGAAGATCCTGAGATTTCTCAAATGATGAGTGAAAAATTGAAGTCCGAGGGCGTTAATGTACTCGTAGATACGATGGCGACAGGAGTGGAAATAGTCGGGGAAAACAAATTTCTAATCGTTGAATCAAAAGGTGAAACGAGCAAGTTGGGGTTTGATGAACTCATCGTCGCAGTGGGTCGAAAAGCCAATGTCACAGGCTTTGGTTTGGAAGAACTGGGTGTTGAAATCGCGCGACAAGGCACCGCTGTTGTGGATGAGTATTTACGGACGAATTACCCCAATATCTACGCCATAGGTGATGTCGCAGGACCCTATCAATTTACTCACACGGCTTCACACATGGCCTGGTTTGCCACCGTCAATGCACTCTTTGGCAGCTTTAAGAAATTCAAAGTCGATTATCGTGTGGTCCCTTGGGCAACTTTTACCTCACCGGAGGTTGCGCGGGTAGGCATCAATGAGACGGAAGCTGAGGCATCCGGTATAGAGTACGAAATTGCAACTTATGATGTTTCAGATCTGGATCGCGCTCTGGCGGATGAAGAAGCCTTTGGTCTTGTTAAAGTCATTACACCAAAGGGAAAAGATAAAATTTTGGGTGTCACTATTGTTGCAGATCATGCAGGGGATTTAATCAGCGAATATGTTCTAGCGATGAAACATGGCCTTGGATTGAAGAAAATTATGGGAACCATTCATATTTATCCTACCCTTGCGGAAATGAATAAATTCGCTGCGAGTGAATGGGCAAAGTCACACAAACCAGAATGGGCTTTGAATATTGCTGAGAAGTATCACGAGATGCGGCGTGGCTAAGAGCCCAAAAAACAAACTGGCATCTGCAGTTAAGTTGCTTCTTCTCTAAGGTCTATCAATAAGATCTACCTAGAAGGTTTATCAATAAGACAAACGAATAGTAACTTATTCACACTTGGGCGAACTAGTGGCATCCATTACTCGCTGATGCATACTATTCCGCCTACTAAACAGGGGAATAAAATTATGCGAATTGGACTCAATATAGGTGCATCGGTAGGCCCCGATGGCACCATCAACGGCCTCATCAAAATTGCCCAGGACGCAGAGACGAGAGGTATTGATAACCTTTGGATGGCCAATATATTTGGTCTGGATGCTATATCAGTGCTCGGCATGATTGGACACGCTACCAACAAGATTGGTCTAGGCACTGCCGTTACACCAACTTATCCACGTCACCCCACGGCCATTGCACAACAAGCAATGACGAGCGGTGCGGCCTCAAGTGGGCGGTTCTCTCTTGGGATTGGTTTATCCCATCAGGTCGTTATTGAAGGCATGTTTGGTTTGTCTTATCAAAAACCCGCCAAACACATGCGTGAATACTTGAGTATTTTGGGGCCCTTGCTAGAAGGCAAAACAGTGTCTTATCAGGGAGAGCAGTATCAGATAAACAATGTCACCCTAACGATTCCTGAAGCGAAACCAGTCCCTTTATTGGTTGCCGCACTAGGACCTGTCATGTTGGATCTTGCAGGACAAATGGCCGATGGTACAATCACCTGGATGACTGGGCCTAAAACCCTAGAAAGTTACATTATTCCGAGTATTGGTAAAGGTGCTGAGAAAACAGGTAAACCTACCCCAGTCATAGTCGCCGGTTTCCCGATGGTTTTGACCAATGATGTTGAAGCCGCGAATGCTGAAATCGATAAGACTTTACAAATTTATGGCCAACTCCCTTCTTACCGAGCGATGCTCGATAGAGAAGGTGCAGCCGGTCCGGCAGATGTCGCCTTTGCTGGAGATGAAACGCAGTTGCGATCCAGATTACAAACCCTAAGGGATATCGGTGTTACGGATTTTAGTGCTGCCATTGTTACCTCAGATGCCGAAGCCTATGAGCGCACTGTGGCATTTTTGGCAAGTGAAGCAGGCTAAGTACCAATCAGGATGCTATGAGGAGTGCCTCGCTCAGGGTGAATTTATTAAGAGAAGTTTCGCTCGCGGGGTAGGTCGCTAAGATACTCGACAAATTCCACTTCAAAGCCATCGAGATCAATAAAGTAAACATTTTTACGATGGGGCTCAGACGCCCCATCCTTATCAACTGGAAACCCAGCCTCTTTGAGGCGTGCAACTACTGCATCCAGATTGCTACAGGCAAAGGCAAAATGTGCTAGCCCTGTATCGTGAGCTTCAAGATCCCGATTATTGCCCGTGCCGTTGTCTCCGAAGGCCAGGTACTGATAATCGTCTCCGAAATGAAGCCAGCTTCTTGATTTCCCAGACCATTGCCCTTCGCCTTTTTCTCGTATATGCCAATGCGGAAATGCAGCCTGATAAAATTTCAGTGCTCTGGGGATGTCTTCGACAACCAGATTAATATGTTCTAAATGAAGCATTGTTTTTCTCTTTATTGATAATAGGCCGTCATCTTAATACCTCATGTTATGTTGAGGTAAAGCAATTTCTTTACTAGAATAAAAAATTATCTGGATTTCTTCAGTTACGTATAGAGAGAAAAGTTTATGGTGTCAGCAAAATGGAGTGTAGGCAGGGTCGCGGAACGTTGTGGTGTGAAAATAAGCACTTTGCATTTTTATGAAGAGAAAGGATTGATTCAATGTCAGCGCAATGGGGGGAATCAACGTCGATATAAAGCCGATGTCATCCGTCGCATCTCGGTGATTAAAGCAGCTCAAAAGATGGGGATTAGTTTGAAGGCCATTAAGGAAGCGTTCGCAACGCTACCCAATGAAAGAACCCCCACCGTGAAAGACTGGGAGAAGTTGTCTCGATATTGGCAAGCAGAGTTGGATAACAGGATTGATGCCTTGGTACGCTTGAGGGATTCCTTGACTAGTTGTATTGGTTGCGGCTGTCTATCCCTCAAAAAGTGTCCGCTTTACAATAAAGACGACAAAGCAGGGGGGCCAGGTCCTGTCTTCCTTGAGCGAGGTGCTTTTGTAAATAGGGTGTAAAGCTAAACCTCAGATGCGGAAGTGATAACTTTGTTCACCATGCCGTATTCAATTGCTTCATCAACAGTCATCCAGTAGTCACGATCTGTGTCTTTAGTGACTTGTTCAATGGAGCGTCCTGTTTCGTCAGCAATCAATTTGTTAATTCTGGCTTTGGTTTTTAAAATCTGTTCTGCCTGAATACTAATGTCAGTTGCATCTCCCCGCGATCCTCCTGAGGGTTGGTGCACCAAATAACGAGTATTAGGAAGGGAAAAGCGATTCTCTTTTTTAGCGGCAAGATAGATTGTTGTTGCTGCACTCGCCACCCAACCTGTTCCAATCACTTTAACTTCAGGTTTGATGAACTTAATCATATCGTAGATAACGTCTCCCGATTCAACGTGCCCACCTGGGGAACTAATATAGATTGTTATAGGGTCATCGCAATCTGCAGCCAAGGCTAATAGTTGTTCCGTCACGAGGCGAGCGATTCGCTCGTTTATCTGACCAAAAATAGAAATCGATCGAGATTTGAATAATTTTTCATCCAGAAAGTTTTGCGGAGGCATTTTTATTTCTGGAGATTCATTGTTCATCATTGCGGGAGTTCCTATTTTTGATCCGTTGATTTGTCTGTCTATCTGTTTGTCTAAGTGTCGTTGCCAGTGAATCTAGGATATCAATCGTTGTGTTTCAAATCCACTAGCTGAATATATGTGGGCGACCTTAATCTATTACAAGTGATCTAAATAGGTTTAAATAGTTGCTTGATGAACCAATCACTCAAACGCCACGTAAGCAATATAGGACTTGAATGGAGAAAATTGAAACTATTCCTTTTTAGGTGAGAGATTTTCCCTTCTTGATGCACTCCATAAAACAAGTTTACCCAAAGTGTAAGTCCACATTAAGATAGTAATTAGGAATAAAACTCAATTGAGCGAAGTTTATTTGCAGTATCATCGATTGGTTGAATCATTTAGGTCAAGGAAGCCATTAGATTCCGACCTAGTTTTGCCAGATGCAAGGATAAGAGCCGCATTCATGCGCGTTCTTGAAGAGGAAATTGAAGAACTGCGAGATGATCAAATCGCGACTACAGACATCTTGTCGCCGGATACCTTGACACAGAAGAAGGTCGGACTTTCTCAATTAAGTTCTTAATTTGTACTTAATCTCGATAGCCTATTCGCAGGTTTAGATAATTTAAGAATTGAGCTAGGGTTGCGTCGATAGTATCCTCTTGGATCAATTTCATGGGAATTCGCAATGTTCAAAATCAAACACTTCTTTGCTGTTTTTATCCTCCCACTTTATCTGTTCTCCATAGAAGCCCAGTCATCTTCTGCCATTCTCACCGAAATTGCCTCAATGCCTTCTCCAGATAGAATTGAAGCAGATATTAAGACGCTGGTTGGATTTGGCACAAGACATACCCTGTCAGACACGCAATCACAGACCAGAGGTATTGGCGCTGCACGACGTTGGATAAAGTCTGAATTCGAAGCGATCTCGAATCAATGTGGTGGCTGCTTAAAGGTGTATACCCAAAGCAGAACTTTTTCGGGTGAAAAACGAATCCCCAATGAAACGGAAGTGATGAACGTCATCGCCATTCTGGTTGGTAAATCTGATCCTAACCGGTATGTGATCATGTCTGGGGATATTGATTCAAGGATAACTGATCCCCTTAATGGCACAGATGATTCTCCGGGAGCGAATGATAATGCCTCTGGCACGGCGGGTACGATAGAGGCTGCAAGAGTCCTTAGTCAGTATGAATTTCCGGCATCTATCGTCTTTGTCGGCTTATCGGGTGAGGAACAGGGCTTGTTTGGTGGAAAGATCATGGCAGAAGTCGCAAAGAAAGACGGGTGGCGAATCGAGACCATATTAAACAACGACATGATCGGAAATATTAGTGGGATTAATGGTGTCACAGACAATGGTGTTGCGAGAGTATTCTCAGAAGCCACGAGGCCAACAGAGTCAGCTGAAGACGCGTGACTCAGACGGTATACGGGTGGAGAAGTAGATTCTCCTTCACGTAATGTTGCGCGTTATGTCGATAAGATTGCAGATGACTATATCGATAATCTGGATGTGATGATGATTTATCGCTTAGATCGCTTCGGCCGAGGGGGGCATCACCGTCCCTTTAACGAAGCTGGATTTCCTGGGGTTCGTATAATGGAGACAAACGAACATTATGATCGGCAGCACCAGGATCTAAGGGAAGAAAATGGTCGAATTTATGGTGACGTATTGAGCGGCGTAGATTTTAAATACGCCGCGAAACTGACTGCACTGAACGCGGTGTCATTGGCATCTATGGCCCTAGCCCCAGCACCCCCTGGCAATGTGAGCATAGAAGGAATGGTCTCACCTGATACGACTTTACTTTGGGATAAGGTCAAAGGAGCAAAGTCCTATAGAGTCTACTGGAGACTGACAACAGAGTCTCAATGGCAATGGTACAGAGATGCAGGAAACGTCAAGCAGTTCACTTTGAAGAACGTGGTGATCGATAACTACATTTTTGGGGTTGCTAGTGTCAACAAGGATGGAATTGAAAGTCCTGTTGTTTTCCCTGGCCCTATAGGCGCTTTCTGGTAAAACTTTTCTGCAAAAAAGTTCAGTGGCCCTAGGTTAATTCAGGCAGTTGATCGGGGTCCTCATGTTCTCCAGGTTTCGCTCTGCTACTGAGGGTCGGATCAATCGATAAGAAATGATAAACGCCATTGATTAATTGACGCTGAATACGCTTTCTATCCATTAAACAGTGGAGATGAGCCATACATTCCCCCATGGCCATGATCCGTGTAAAGCCTTCTAGTTTCCTTTCAAAAAGAAGCGGCAGAAGGTCAATCGCGACGGTAGGTTCGGTGCAATTTTCTTCTAAGATCAACATGCGATCTTCATGATGCGCTATGAGTTGGTCAAGGCGTTTGTGAAGCCCATAGAAGGGCTTATTGTGGGCAGGTAAGACTAGGACATCGTCCTTAATCGCTGCTTTGAGTTTCTGATGAGATTCAATCCAACCCTTCATGGGATTGGCCTCAGGCTCAGTCGGATAGATACTGACATTGGACGTAATAATAGGTAGAACCTGATCTCCCGATATGAGTAATCGTAACGCTGGGCAGTATAGGCAGACGTGTTCAGGAGAGTGACCATTACCTGTGACAATATGCCATTCATATTGTCCAAACTGGATAACCTGGCCGTCGACAAGACGTGTAAAAGATTCAGGGAAAGGAATATCGTCTTCTGTCGGTTGAAAGCTGCTACCACCAGACACCAGACTCGACAAAAATGAATCGCTAAATCCGAGTTTTTGGTAGTGAGCCTGGTGACTTATGCTTCTTTTTTCTCCCATCATCTTATTAATAAAGCAGGCTTGATAATATTCTGAATAACTCATTAGCAATGGAGCATCCCAATACTGGCAAAGGAATCCCGCCTGACCCGTGTGATCTGGATGGAGATGGGTGCAGATTACTTTGATTACTGGTTTGCCCTCTAAGGCTTGGTTAAAAACCTTTCGCCATAGCTCACTCGTTTCTTGACCGCGAATGCCGGTATCAACGACTATCCAGCCCTCATTGTCTGCAATGAGATAGAGGTTAATATGATTTAACGACATGGGGAGTGGCATTCTCAGCCATTTGACGCCTGGAGCAATTTCCAAGGCAGTACCGAATTCAGGAGATTCCGAATAGGGAAAGGTTAATTCAAGCGCAAGTTCTTCTTTAGAAGACATAAGATAGTTAAACCAAACAGGCAGTATATCCTATTAATTGTTTGCTGAACGTAAGTTTGAAGGATGATTGTATGAACGATAATGTCATTCGTTCTAATTTTATATCAGTTGATCTTATAGAACTCCAGCAATCCCTAGATCGCGACCGCTGGTACTTAGCAAGCCGAAAGGTGAACCAATCGTGGTGTAGATTGTGACGGAGTGCACGTATTAAGACATCCAAAAAAAATATTGTGTGATTTTATGAAATGTGATGATTTAATCAAGATCAAATTATCCTCTGTGAATGTAGTTAAAATTTATGTCATCTAGAGCAGATCAACATACAGCCGAAATTATTACGCTACCCGTTAGCCGTCGCATAGAGGCGATTCATATTGTTAGACAAGTAAAGGGCGTCGTTGACACAAAGGTTTCCTATTTATTTGAAGGTTTGATGGAAAATGTAGTGGACGCTTTATTTGAAGAAATTCGTTCCGGCCAAGAGGGCGAGGATCTGCAAGCTCATTTCAATATAACTAGAGCGCTAAAAACTGAGGCAAAACCCTATAAAGACGAGTTTCTGGTTCTGATGAATTTGTCTTGGGTTAATCTGATTAAAGCCAAAAATATTCAACCCATATGTGACCCAGATGAGGATGTGTGCAAAATTCTAAAGAAATTCAGTGATCGGAATCTTAACCATTACAAAATTCTATTAGAAGAGCTTAGAAAACGCTTTTCTGTCGTTGCGGGGGAAGAACTGGATTATCATCCACTATTGCCGGGTAATTTTTACCTTTGTTATTGGCACGCGACTAAGAAACTAGGTCTTAAATCTACAGAACGAAAATTACTATTACCCCTTTATAATCGATTTGTGATGGATAGGTTTGGCCAAATACTGTCTATTGCCAATCAGTCGATGGTAGATCTTGGTATCAAAATACCCAAATCAAAGCTGAGTACTACTTAGTGATTCCCGTCTATACTCAATAGAAGCCTTAATTAGTCAAACGAGCCAAATGCCCGTAATTCGCAAAGATAGTGCCGAAGATGTCACCGCTTCTCTAGTGGCAAATATTGCGGCGTGTTTGTACCGAATAGAATATCCCTCAGGTCGTATTTTGTATGCGAATGATCAAATTGAAGTCATTACGGGTATACCCAGAAAACAACTTAGGAATGTGACTGACATTTTTTCTCTTTCTCTTGAGGGTGTCAGCGCCCTTCAGGAACGCCATAGCAATGCGGTAGATCAAAACGATGTATGGGATCTTGATTATGAGATCAAACATCAGGATGGTCGTAGCGTGTGGGTAAACAGTCGCGGTCGTTACGTTCGAAATACCGAAAATGAAATTACTCATATTGATGGTATTTTTGTTGATGTTTCAGAGAGAAAAAAGAATCAGCGAGTTCAAGATCTACTCTCCACCACACTGAGCCGCATTGGTAGTGGGATCCTAGTATATGATGCTACTACTTTGGTGTTGGTCTACGCCAATGAGGTATTGTTAGAGAATCTTCAGTATTCTCTTGATGATCTGAAACAAATTCCCTTGAATGAGCTAGTCCCTAGTGAATCTGCCCGGTTTTTACGAAACCAAAAGCTTCTTGCTAGTGGGTCCGTTCCTCACTTGAAGTTTGACCTTCAATTGCAGCGGAAGAACGGCAGTAAGTTTGTATTACAATCGTCGATGAACCTGATGCAATCGGATTCTCCGGTTTTAGTGCTTCTCGGACAAGATAGTACTGACCATAGAGAACAGAAGCGTTTGAGTGATGAGGCGCGAGATCAGTATCGACGATCTCTCGATGGTGCAGAGACCACGATTTGGGACTGGGATGTTTTTAAACAATCATTTAACACCACACCTTCAATTTATCAGAAATTAGGTTGGCCCAATCGCTTGGAAATGTTTACGCCTATGGAGCAGTTTCTAACAATTGTTCATCCGGGTGATATGAAAAATATGACTGCCTTAATTAAACACGCCTTAGAAGTGCCACATGAATTCTCACAAGAACATCGGATGATATCGAAAGAGAAGGGTGTCATTTGGGTTATCACCAAGGGTCGGTCTATATCAAACAACCAGGGTAAAATTGTATTTCTTTCAGGTACTTATAGCGACATTACCGAGCGGAAAAAAGCGCAAATACAGATTCAAGATGCGATGACAAAATTGGAAGCGGTTCTTAATAATATTACCGATGGCTTAATTACCCTTGATGAAGCGGGCGTCGTTGTATCCGTTAACCCCGTTGCAGCTAAGATACTAGGGAAATTTACCGATGAACTTGTCGGTGAATTCATTGCTGAACGATTTGTGATGGGGGAGCACAGACTGACGTCCTGGGGTGCTGTAGCAGATAGCACTTTGCGAGAATGTACAATTAGTACATTTGATTTTGAATCAGTGCCGGTCGAGTTTACTGTAAGCGATGCGAAATTGGCTAACGAGCGGATGTATACGGTTGTTATTAGAGATATTAGTCAAAGAAAGCGTGTAGAGCAGGAGATAATGGATGCGAAGGAGAGAGCTGAATATGCAGCGAAATCAAAGAGCGAATTTCTTTCAACAATGAGTCATGAGATCCGTACCCCCATGAATGGTATCTTGGGTATGACACAGTTACTACTTGATACTGACTTAGATGAAGAACAAAACGCAACAGCAAAGGTAATTTATTCTTCTGGTAATGCGCTATTGACGATCATCAACGATATTTTAGATTTTTCAAAAATAGAAGCTGGCAAATTGGAAATTGAGTCAGAACTTTTTGATCTGAGGGAGATCATTTCTGAGGTGTTGGAAATAGTACAGTCTTCAACAATTACAAAAAGTCTGCCTCTAACAATTAATTATCCCTTTAGCGTCGCCCATAGAGTGAAGGGAGATCCAGGTAAGCTACGACAAATTCTTCTCAACCTACTTGGCAATGCAGCTAAGTTTACAGCCGAAGGGTTAATAACGCTGGAAGTTTCAGAAGTGATGAGAAAAGGAAATCAGATTACTTTAATGTTTCGTGTAATTGATACAGGCATTGGGATGCCAGAGTCCTTATTGCCAAAACTTTTTGATTCTTTTTCTCAGGCTGACGCCTCTATCACACGAAAATTCGGGGGCACCGGTTTAGGTTTGGCCATCAGTAAAAAACTGGTGGAGTTGATGGGAGGGGTGATAGGCGTAAACAGTGTGGAAGGTGAGGGATCTAACTTTTGGTTTTCCCTGCCGCTTGAAGTAGCAGGAGTCCCAATTGATACAATTTTCAATACCCGTTTTGCCCATACTCATGCGATTCTCTTGTTGCAGAGCGATATTTATGCAGCTGCACTTACGCTGCAATTATTGCGTTTGGGAATAAGCGCGGTATCTGTCTACTCGGAAGAGGAAATACTGAACGAAGCTAAACAATATAGTAGTGAAGTCCCAGTTTTGATCATTATCGGAGATGAAGCCAATCTGGTAAATGTTTACCCAGGAAGCCCTTCTTTGAGCAACCTAGATGCTCGATTTTTGATATTGACTTCAATGTGGTTTAAAGAGAGACAGAAATTAATTACTTTGGGTTTTAAGGAGTTCATTAATTCACCGGTAACTGATCGGAACCTTATCACTGTACTGAGTCATCTATATGCTAGAAGTGATGAGCTTATTACTTACGAAAAATTTGAACCGCCAGTTGAGAAGTTGACAAAAAAAGGCTTGAGAATTTTATTAGCGGAAGATAATGTTGTTAATCAACAAGTTATAACGAGAATGTTAACAAAAATGGGGTGTCGCGTTGATGTTGCAGCTAACGGATATGAAGCTTTCGAGATGTGGAAAACATTGCCTTATAATTTGATTCTTATGGACTGCAGAATGCCAGAGCTAGATGGTATTGGTGCCTGTGATCAGATTCGAAATGAAGAACTAGAAGCAAATAAGGAAAGGATTCCCATCATTGCGATGACAGCTAATGTTGGGGAAGAAGACAAACAATCATGTATTGATGCAGGCATGGATGACTTTGCTTCAAAGCCTGTTCGTCAGGAAGACTTGAAAAAAATACTCGTAAAGTGGGCTGGAGAGGCGACTATTCGTCGCCACTGAGCCCTATTTTAAAATGCTAATTTACATCTATGCTTTACATTTACGTTTTATTTTTTCGGATGCAATCTAACCTGTAACTGGCTGATCCCTATTACAAATGAGGATAGCACTCGTTCAGGTTCGCCGACCACTTCAACTTTATCAAATCGCTTCATGATCTCTTCCCATAAGATGCGCAGTTGCATTTCAGCTAGTCTGTTGCCCATACAACGGTGAATCCCGAAACCGAAAGAAACATGTTGTCTTGCCTTGGCTCTATCAATGATAAATTCGTTTGCTTTGTCTATTGCTTCTTCATCTCTATTTCCAGAGACATACCACATAAGGAGTCGATCACCTGCTTTAATTTGTTTTCCACCTAGTTCTGTATCGATCAGGGCAGTTCTTCTCATGTAAGCAAGAGGAGTTTGCCAACGGATTATTTCTGCAACCATATTAGGGATGACGCTGGCGTCATTTCTTAACTTTTCATACTCTGCAGGATTCTCATTAAGTGCAAGAACACCTCCTGAAATAGAATTTCGAGTCGTATCATTCCCCCCAACAATTAACAATATAAGGTTCCCTAAAAACTCCATAGGTTCCATATCACGAGTGTCTTTACCGTGGGCCAGCATAGAAATTAGATCTCCTGCTGGAGGAGCGTTGACTCTTTCGTTCCAAAGACGAGTGAAATATTCAAGACACTCCAACAAGATAGCTTTTCGCTCTTCTTCATTTTCGACGAGTGTGCCCGGAACGGCCGTGGCCACATCAGACCAATAGGTTAATTTGCGTCTGTCTTCAAAGGGAAAATCAAACAGCGTGGCGAGCATCTGTGTTGTCAGTTCTATCGATACCAAGTCAACCCAGTTAAATGTTTCTCCAACTGGAAGCGATTCTAGGATAGCGATAACACGGTCGCGAATCGTGCTTTCCATTTTTGCTAGATTTATGGGTTGTACAGCGGGGCTGACGGTTGCACGTTGAACATCATGTATCGGAGGGTCCATCGCAATAAACATGCGAGTCTGAAGTCTATCTTCTGGTGCATTGAGGGGAGGGCCTATTGTTATACCGCCTTCGGATGAAAATAGCTCATGGTTTTTATCGACATATTTGATGTCTTCGAACTTAGTAATATGCCAATAGCGACCAAACTCTTCATCTACGCTTAAATGTACTGGGTCTTCGGCCCGAAGCCGCTCAAAATAAGCCCAGTGAGCATCCTGCTGAAATAAGTGAGCTTGTAAAGGATTAACTTCTTCCAATGGGATCGAATATGGATCCAATATTATATCTGTTTTCATTTTGATAGCTTCGCTCAAGGCTGATATCCCCTAAATTTAAGTAATTGATATAGCCTTATTCTAACTGATGCCGAGAAAAGGTAAATAGCTTAGTAATTCATTACATTAGTGCGAAAAAGTCACAAGTGCTTTTAATTAGATGTTTATTTGATGTGAGGGGTATTTCAATTTATTGGGTGGCTGAGAAAATATTAGTTGAGGAATTACTAGTAGAGGAGTTATTAATTGAATAAATAGAGGCACCAAATGAAGGCCTCTATTTACGCAGTTTTTGTTAGTACCGCTTCTCAGAAATGGATCCGATGTTTAGGGTTTATGATTAACATACTCCAAAGGCGATCATTGCATCTGCCACCTTCACAAATCCAGCAATATTAGCTCCTTTAACGTAATCAACAGTACCGTCGTCCTTTAGCCCGTATTCGAGGCAGCGGTCATGTATACCTTGCATAATGTCTTTCAGCTGGTCCTGAAGTTCCTCTTCAGTCCAACTTAGACGAGCAGAATTCTGGCTCATTTCAAGGCCGGAAACTGCAACACCACCTGCATTTGAAGCTTTTCCAGGTGCGTAACAGATACCTGCATCCTTGAAGACTCGAATACCATCTAAGTCAGTGGGCATGTTGGCGCCTTCGGAAACCGCTATACAACCATTTTTGATGAGTACAGCAGCTTCTTCACCATTGAGCTCATTTTGAGTTGCACAGGGAAGCGCTAGATCACAAATGACACTCCAGGGTCTTTCTCCAGCGTGGAAAGTAGCCCCAGGATATTTATCTGCGTATTCAGAAATAGGTGCTCTCTTGACCGTTTTGAGATGCTTAATCCAATTGAGTTTTTCTTGATCTATCCCTGCGGGGTCGTGAATGTATCCTTTGGAATCTGAGAGTGTTAATACCTTACCTCCCAGATGTAAGATTTTTTCGGCAGCATGAGTTGCGACATTTCCTGAACCGGAAATTATTGCAGATTTACCCTCAATAGAATCGCCACGATGATTCAGCATGTTTTGCAGGAAGTAAACTGCTCCGTAACCTGTCGCTTCGGTTCTCACAAGACTACCGCCAAACTCTAATCCCTTACCGGTTAGAATCCCTGTAAATCTATTCGTAATTCGTTTGTATTGGCCAAACATATAACCAATTTCACGTGCACCGACTCCAATATCACCAGCAGGTACGTCAATATCTGCCCCAACATGTCTATAGAGTTCTGTCATAAAGGATTGGCAGAAACGCATAACTTCATTGTCAGACTTTCCTTTAGGATTGAAATTTGATCCCCCTTTACCTCCACCCATTGGAAGTCCTGTTAGGCTATTTTTGAAAGTTTGTTCAAATGCTAAGAATTTCAAAACACTTTCGGTAACACTGGGATGGAATCTAAGACCGCCTTTATAAGGCCCGATGGAGTTGTTATTCTGTACACGCCAACCTCGTTGTACTCGAATATTTCCGTTGTCATCTTCCCAGCAAACTCTGAAACTGATGACTCTGTCTGGCTCTGCGATCCGTCTTAGAATTTGGTATCTGTGATAGATTTCTTTATCTTCGATGTAGTCAAAAATATCTTCAGCAGCTTCTCTTACTGCCTGGATAAACTCAGTTTGATGGGGGTTGCGTTTCTCTACACCAGCCATAAATTGTTCAATATCAACGTGATCCGCTACTGCCATGTTCATTCTCCATATCTATTTATTTAAGCCACACTGATGGTATGCTTCCTAGCAATGATTACAAGATGTAATTTTGAAATTTCTGGATTAATTCCGTAAATGGGTAGAGAGAATCTATCTCTGTCCTACTAATCTCATACTTTGGAGCGCTATATGCCCGACAATCTCCCTCTGTCTCTGCTTAAAATTCGATCAAGTATGGAAGATTTTATCGCGAGCAATCTGTCTTTAGAATCCGATGAGTTAGAATTTAGTGATGGAAGGCGAAGAGATATTATTACGGCATCAAAAGCTGCCGGTTTCTATTACAAAACCCAATCTCAAGAATTTGGAGGGCAGCCTGCGAATTTGTTAGAACTGACGATGTTAAGGGAGCAACTAGCTGCGACAAATTCTATTTATGCTCGCTTCGTATTTGGCCCTGGGCCGGGTGTACTCCATCAGGCGAGGGGTAAGCTCAAGCAAGATTACCTTGATCCTTTGATGCGAGGCGAAAAACAGATGGCTTTTGGGTTTACGGAACCTGAAGATGCTGATAGACCTACATTTGCAGTTTTAGATAATAGTCACCTTACCCTTACTGGTAGGAAATCTTATGTCACCGAAGGCGCAAGTGCTGATTTTATATCTGTTCTTGTCAATCTCGAAGACACAATAGGCAAGAAGTTAGGCACATTAATGGTGGTGGTAGATAAGGACGCCCAAGGTGTGTCTATCGAGAATGCATTTACCTCTCTTGATGGTGGGGCGCATCTTGCGATGGGTTTTGATGCTGTTCAAGTTCCAGTCGACAACATGGTAGGTAAACCCGGAGAGGGGATGCCGAGGGCATTGAAGAATATTGCTGATGTTAGATTAATGGTGGCGGCAGAATCCATTGGGATTTGTCTATGGGTCTTGGCTTATTTAGAGAAAAAACTTACAGCTAAGCATCGTTCTGGACATGCCCTCGCTGATCGAGAAGGCGTGCGACTAAGGTATGCTGATTTAAGAATTGAAACCTATGTTGGTAGAAGCGTTTTATATAGAACAGCGAGGTTAGCAATTGGTAAGGAAAACAGTGTAAATGAAATTTCAGCATGCAAAATATATTGCACTGAACTCGCGGGTAGAGTTGTAGATCAGGCTGTACAGTTATCGGGGGGGCAAGCGCTTATTACGGGTCATCCTCTTGAAAAGCTTTATAGGCAAGTTCGATCTCTCCGTTTTGTCGAAGGCGCAAATGATTTGTTAAGATTAAATATTGCTAAAGGTAAGTTTGACCTCGGGCTAGGTAAACTTTAAATAGGAGAGTTTCGTGAAAGAATTCCGACAACATCGATTTGAACGACCATCTGGTGCTACAGAAATTTTGTTAGTGAGACATGGTGAAAGTCGAGCAGCAGTTCCTGGGAATCCGTTCCCCTTAGTTGATGGTCAGGGGGATCCGGAATTGGCTGAAATTGGCCTGATTCAAGCCCGACGTGTAGGTGATCGTCTCAGAGATCACGATATCAACGCGGTTTATGTCACAAGTTTAAGAAGGACTCAGGAAACTGCTAACCCCCTATTAATTCACCTAAACCAGACTGCTACAGTTGAACCAGATTTGCGTGAGGTTCACCTCGGTGAGTGGGAGGCGGGCGTGTTTCGCTTTAAAGTTTTTGAAGGTGACCCTCTCTATCACCAGATGCAAAAAGAAGAACGCTGGGACGTCATACCGGGTGCTGAATCTCTTGACAGTATCAGGGGTAGAGTTTCCGTAGCGCTCAACAAAATTGTGAGTAAGCATCCGGACGAGTTGCTGGTATTGGTTCTTCACGGGGGAATCATTGGTCATATTTTGGCGGAAGCCACTCAATCGTCACCTTTTGCATTTAATGGCTGTGATAATGCATCTATCAGTCACATTGTTGCAGTTGATGGTCGATACATTGTGCGCGGATATAATGATACTAGCCATTTACTTGGGTTGGCTTCAGATTCACGCCCAACTTAGCTGAGTATCTACCTAGCGTTTTCGAGTGGGGCCAGTACTGGATAAATCTTTGGATTCAAATACTGCTTTTCCCTTAGAAGGGGAAGGTTCTGTTTCAGGATCTTGAGGAGATTTTGGTGCTTCTGCTTTCGACGCACCTGGTTCCAGTGCTCCTGTGTTTGACATAGCGTGTTCGACATCCTTTGATTCAAAGGTCGCCTTACCCATATTGCTAGGTTGTTGCCTTGCTGCGAGTTTCTGTCTTATCTCTTCTGGAGAAAGCGCAATTTTTTTAGATTCTGCTTTTAAAGTGGTTTGAGTGACTTCCTTTGCTTTAAAAGTCGACGTTGTGTTTGGCTTAGGCTGATTATTTTCCAGCTTACGCCGTATCTCTTCCGGGGTTTGGGCAATTGAATCTTTTTTCAAAGGCGGTGCTTGTTGACTTAAATCCTTTGACTCAAATAAAGCCTTTCCTGATGGCGCGCTTTGTGGCGCTTTGTCTGGCGTAACATTTTCCTTTTTGGATTCAGTCGGGTTCTTAAATGCGCCTGCCTCCACCAATCTAGTGGACAACATAGCGAGTTCTCTTGAAGCTGAATAAACACCACTATCTTGGTATATTTCTACAGCATCAAATTCTTTTGCTTCCTGGTCTGTGACCTTGATTCGGTTTCTAAGGGTTTCTTGTTTGGATTTGTTTCTAGAGAATAGGTTTTTTATTGAGTCCAGGAGACCTGCATTCTTAGGTGTATTCTCCGCTTCTGTTTTTTGTTCTCTCTTTGCGACAACCTTAATTTCGAGTTTCTTTCTGAAGGTCTTAACTTCTTTGTGTATTTCGTGAAGGTAGGCGGTTGGGATTTTCGCTTTAAGCAACTGTTTGATGACCGAGGCTCGCGCGAAAAGAGTTTCGTGTCTTTCGGTCTGAAGTTGAAGATTTGTTTTGTCGCCGCTGTTCTCTAGCATGCGCAAGAGTTCTTGTATGACATCACTCAATGAACTTTGTATGCCTTTATCAATGGTTTCAAAAGGAGCGTCGGATAGTGAATTGCGTATTCGTTTGAATTCATCCAAAAGCTGTTCTTCTATTTCCTGAAGTGAAGCATCAACAATGTCTAGTACTTTTGTCATTATGTTGTCTTAAAGTCTTTTATTGCTTTGAGGATCTGACGACAGCTTACTTGACCAACCAATTTCCCATTTTCAACCACGGGTCGCCTTCTGTGTTTGTGATCCAACATACTGGCGGCTACCGTTACGATATTATCTTCAGGTGAATTTGATTCAACACGCTTGGTCATAATGTCTTCTACAATGGCGGCTCCAGGTAGACTGCCGTTATATACCGCGTTAACGATTGCTCTAAGGCAGTCTAGCTCAGACAATATTCCCTTCAAGTCACCTGCGTCGTCAACCACTGTGACACCCGAAAGTTTGTGTTCGAGAATGACCTGGGCGGCTTCTGAGACAGTTGCAGACTGCACAACCGTAATCGCCTTCTGCATATAATTTTTGACTTGTAGCTGATTCGACATGATTCTTTCCCCCCTTATACTTAACAGTATTAATCACAATAGCGTGAATTGCGAATAGTTTGCCAAAAAGGGGAGTATTTGCCAATTTTACCCTGCATGAACTACTTTTGTTGCAGGAATGAAACATATATGTGCTCCAAATGTAATCACTAAAGACGTTCCCACAAAGTGTCAAATGATAACGCCATGACATGTGCAATACTGATGGAATCAATGACCACTGCCGTGGGATAGTCGCCTCGTGTTAGAGAAATCATGGCACATTTAGGTGGATAGATTGCCACATAACTGGCCCCTAGATTAATATTTTGGTTTGGTATCCATTTCCTATCGGAAAGAGGGGCTGCATCTCCGCCATCACCAATGGCGATGACGTTAACATGAATATTTTTTTGCACCCGAAGTCGAGTGAAGTTTGGAAGCGGCCTGTACAGATACTTTCGGATCAGTTTTGAACTATAAACACGGTAGTGTTTGTCTCCCTGTTTGCTGACAGTTCTCAATATATCCTTTAGGACAAATTCGATCCCGTCGTCTCCTTCGTACTGCCTGACTGTTGTTGAGTCTGATCCAGGGCTTAATAGTTTTAAGTCGGGAACGATCTCGTTTCTAAGGGCCTGGGATGCTATCTGCAAATTGCTTTGTTTTTCTTCTAAAATGCTGATCAAGTATTCAGGGGGTTCTGCGCAAAAAAATCTTCTTTTGCCCACAGGATAATAGCTTACAAGGGAGCGAGTTTTTAATGATTTTAATATTTCATAAGTACTTCCTCGATTAATTGAGGCCTCAGTGGCGATATCTCTGATCGAACATGGACCTAATTTGAGCAAGGCCAAGTAGACGTCGGTTTCCTTATTGGATAGCCCTAATTGAGCTAGTGTTTCATGGATGATCATGGTATTACGTCAAAAATGTGATGACAAAAATTAGTAATGTTCATTAACTGTGTAATTAAAACATATTGGCGAACAGTATTTGTCATAAAAAAAGTGACTATATGGTAGCGATCAATACCCATAAGGGTCAATCGACGATTTATTGTATTCGAATGCAATTGTATTAGAATGCATAGACAATATTTTCTTCTGAACCTTATGCGCTTATTATTGCTTTTTCTTGTTGGATATTCTTGGGTCGACGTGACTGCTGCGCCATCAAGTCAAGAGGTGACAGCCCTCTTGGGGGGTTATGAATGGGAGCTTTCAATTGAGATGTTTGAGGCGCTCCCAGAAGACACCTATCTGACATTAATGAAGATCGCCTCTGATCCGATGGTGCTTTCGTTTTATCGCGGTAGGGCAGTAGCTGCCCTTAGTCTCTATCAGAATGATGAGGTTTGGTTATTCTTCAAAAAAAGCATAGGAGAAGCTCTTTCCCAAAATGAGAGGGAGGTAGAGAGCCGACGAACATTAGAGGCAATGTGTAAGACATTTGCCAGTAGCAGGGGCGATGAGTTAAAAAAATTACTCAGGCCGTGGTTGCTTAAAGATGATAGTCATTTTCGCGTACAAACAGCTACATGCCTACAGGATTTACAGTCAATTTATGCCGATGAAGCCACGAAAATAGCACTGCAAAATTACAAAGAAACGATTATTCAAAAATGGGAACGGGATAAGGTATTTCGATGAAATCTAATCTGCAATTTGATCAAGATCTATTTGCCAAACTATTCGAACGTGATGGATATGTTGTCGTGAAATCGTTGGCAAGTGATGAAAGATGTGATGAGCTCTTACAAGTGGTGGGTGAGTACCTTACAGCACAAATAGCGCCAGTTGAATATGAGGTAGATTTGCAGTACCCAGGTGCGCCAAAATCACTGAAGGATCCAGGGGGTAAAACCATTCGAAGATTACTACACGCCTATGCTCGTGATCCGGTTTTCCGTGATTGGGCTACACAAGATGTGATAAAAGTTAGGCTTCAGCAGCTATTTTCCTCGAATGATATCAAACTGTCTCAAAGTCATCATAACTGCATTATGACAAAGGGAGCTGGATTTAGTAGTGCGACCATGTGGCACCAAGACAATCGTTACTGGTCATTTGATGAACAAAACCTTATTACTGTTTGGTTGGCCTTGGGTAAGGAGAGAGATGAAAATGGATGCTTATGGGTCATACCCGGTAGCCATAAGCTAGATTTAGCACCCGGTCGATATGATGCAGCATCATTTTTACGAACAGATTTGGAGTTGAATCAGGCGTTAATATCTAAATCAGTAAAAGTTGAAATAGATAAAGGGGACGTTGTTTTCTTTCACAGCCAATTGTTTCATGCTGCTGGACGTAATCAGACTCAGAAGACAAAAAAATCCTTGGTATTCACTTATCATGAAACTCATAATAACGCGATTGAAAACACGCGTTCTTCCAGATTTCCGAGTATTGCAATACAGTAGCTAAGCGTGAGACTTCGGCTGTTTTGGACGGGTCTTTTCTATTAATCCCATAAGCTCAATAAAGAGAGCCTCTCTGCTTGCACCTTTTCTAAAGGCAAAACCGATATCTCGGAAATACTTTTTTAAAGGCAGCTGGATTGTCTTAATTTTAGTATTTTTTAGTACGCCTGCTGTGATTGTCATGTCAGGAATAATCGTCACACCAAGATCATCATCTACCATTTGGAGCAGCATTTGTAAGCTGTTTGCACCGAAAGTATGGATAACTTTGTGATTTTTTAAGCGACAACCTGCTAACGCATGATCTCGGAGGCAATGACCATCATCTAGCAGGAGAAGGCTTTCATCAGGAAGCGAATCAAAGTCTACCTTTTTGGGGTCAATCAATTGAGAGCGCCGATTGTAGGCTAGGTGCATTCCTTCTCGATAGATGATTTTGGTAGAGATCTGTCCTGCATCGTAAGGTAGTGCAAGAAGCGCGATATCTAATTTATTTTGTTTTAACTCCCCAATGAGATTCGCAGTTGTATTCTCTCGAATATAGAGCTTTAGCTCCGGGAATTTTTTTCTGATTGAAATAACATATTTGCTGATGAGATAGGGTGCTATCGTTGGTATTACGCCTAATCTAACAGGTATCGAAAGTGGGTTTGAAAGTGCGCGGGCATCTTCAAGTAAATCCTCTGTCTGCATGATGATATAACGGCTTCTGTGGGCTATTTTCTGGCCAAGCTCTGTAAAAATCACCGTTTTATTTGTGCGTTCAACCAAAGTGACACCTAGAAATTTTTCAAGTTCCTTGATACCCGTGCTCAATGTTGATTGAGTCACATTCTCTTTAGCGGCTGCATGACCAAAATGTTTTTCTTCTTGAAGTGCGACGAGATATTGTAACTGTCTGATTGATGGTAGATGCATTATCGTTATTCCTCCTCCCTTTTTATAGCGTCTGCTTGCATTTATATACGAGAATACCTTGATGATAGCAATCGATAATATTGATTGAAACGATTAAATTAATTAATTTTATTAATTTAAAGAATCGAACTAATATACGCTCACTATTCATTAATGTAAGGAGAATCCAATGGAAAATAGAGAAGGGCAACAGGTCCCAGAGGTTACGTTT
This sequence comes from Pseudomonadales bacterium, assembly GCA_016763855.1. Classification (GTDB taxonomy): domain Bacteria; phylum Pseudomonadota; class Gammaproteobacteria; order Pseudomonadales; family Azotimanducaceae; genus JAHRVQ01. Next base: position 19,690 of record JAESSY010000017.1, on the reverse strand, counting down.
AAGACACGGGATCATGGAGGATGGAAAGATATTACCAGCTCGGAGTTATTCGCGTCACGTACGGTAATCGTGTTTTCTTTGCCGGGTGCTTTTACTCCCACTTGTTCTGGGACACATTTACCCAGATATGAAGAATTAGCGCCTACCTTTAGACAGGAAGGCGTAGATGAAATTGTCTGTATTTCTGTCAATGACGGATTCATTATGCATGCATGGGCTAACGACCAAGCCCTTAACAACATCCGTTTATTGCCTGATGGAAATGGTGAATTTACGGATAAAATGGGTATGTTAGTGGATAAGCGAGATCTGGGTTTTGGTTCGAGATCATGGCGCTATTCTATGTTGGTCAAGGATGGCGTAATTGAGAAAATGTTTATTGAACCCGATGTTGAAGGAGACCCCTTTAGTGTGTCTGATGCAGATACTATGCTGACCTACATTAATGCTGAAGCTAAGGTACCTGAAACTGTTGCTGTGATTACGAGAGCAGGTTGCCCACATTGCTTGAATGCAAAGGAATTGCTCAACGCAAAAAATATGAACTTTAATGAAATTACTTTAGGTGAAGATATTGATAACGTGTCTCTAAGGGCATTAGCGGGATCTACTTCGGTTCCTCAGGTGTTTATTGGAGGTAAATTAATAGGTGGGTCAGATGATCTGGAAGCCTATTTCGCAAGAGGTTAAGAGGGCTATAGGAAAAAAAGTGTAAAAAATGGCGGTTGATCCCGCCGTTTTTTATCAATAGATCTCTACTCTCTAGACCGATTACTTGATCACTGAGGCGATTTCTTCAATAAAGCAATCCAGGGTGTCCAGTTTTTGTTGATTGTCATTGGGTCCAAGGGTGAAATCAGGAACGATCAATTCGTTTACGCCAATTTCTGCATATGCTGCTATGGTATCTCTCAATTGACTAACATTACCTGCAATTTTTGCTGGACCCTCATTGCTTGCATTCATCTTCTTAACAAATGACTCGTCTTCCGATAGAAATAAAAGTGCCACCGCACTTCTCTGAATTTCTTTAGGGTTTCGACCTAAGTCCGAACAGTGTTGATCTAAAATCGACATCTTGTGTTTGAGGGTGTCTACTGTGCCCCAGACGTTCCATTCATCTGCGTATTTTGCGGTAATCTTTAATGTCACCTTTTCACCTCCACCACCAATCATCAAGGGTAAAGGGTTTTGGATTGGCTTTGGTTCCAGAGGAGCATCCTCGAGTTGATAATATTGACCCTTAAAATTGACATTACCCTCTGCGAACAGCTGTTTTATAATAGAGCAGGCCTCCTCAAGTCGTTTTAGTCGACCACTTACTGTGTAAAATGGCAATCCATATTTTTGATGTTCATTCTCTTGCCAACCTGATCCTAGTCCTAACACCAGTCTCCCGCCAGATATATGATCTACTGTAGCAGCCATTTTTGCGAGTATTGCTGGATGTCGATAGGTGTTGCCTGAAACCAAGGTGCCCATTCGAATACGCGGAATGGTAGCAGACAAGGCAGCAAGTGTTGTCCAGGCTTCTGGCCAGGGATGACTTGTGTCATCTTCATTGGGCATAAAGTGATCGGCAATCCAGAGACCATGCCAGCCTGTTTTTTCTACATGATTGCCCAGTTTTTGCATGACTTTAAAGGATTGAGTAGGTTGGGGCCAAAAGCTGAATCTCATAGCTGTTCTTCCAAGGAATAGAATATCGAGTACAGTATAACTGTGTGGAAAAATCATGTCTCAATTACTTCTTAATCACAACCTGACCCTCTTGACGTGCCCAAAACTGTGATCAAATTCACAAATTGTAATAAATAAGTCTAAAAGGTGCTGATTATCGCGAACAGAGCACTAAGAAGCGTTGAGTTTGGAAGGTAATACAGTAAACTTGATCTATTATTTGTGCACTTCGGCTTAGACTGAGACTGCATCAAAATTGATTCTGGACACGTCATTGAAAATTCAAATAATTAGAAAATTGATTGCGGTCGGAACTTTTTTATTAAAGGTCGCGACACCATCATTAGCAGTCACGACTTCAATCCTAGCAGTCACGACTTCAATCCTAGCAGTCGCAACGCTTTTGATGGCGACGGTCAGTCTGGCAGATCCTCAAGCTGTGCTGCTGCAGCCCAGTATGGTCGTTGTAGAGATAAATGCTTCTTCTCGCGAGAATTCAAAAAATGAGATTGGCTTTGTTGTGCAATCGGATCGTTATAACGGTTATGTCATTGTTCAAGGTAGCTTTGTAGATGGTCAGTATGATATCAGTGTTCAAAGTTTGTCTGATCAAACAAAATTAGCTGCCCAGTTAACTTACTTCGATAAGGCACTAAATTTAGCGATTCTAAAAGTGAACGGTCTTTCTCTGCCACCTTTGGTATTCTCTAGCGATCCAGTGGCATCTGAAATCCCCCTTTGGTTGGCTAGTTTGGATGCATTGAGTAATATTACGCTTGAAGCGAGGGATTCAACAAAAGTACATCCATTCAATTCTATTGTTGTAAATGGCTGCAGCGAATTTAGAGGGTTGTTATGGAAGAATAACAAAACGATTTTAGGCATGAAGTCCATTTTGTCATTACTTCAAAGCCGTAATGTCAAAGTCTCAATTGCTCGTGATACTTGCCATAGTTCTGTAAGTGCTGCGCAATTTGCAGCACAAGGTGCTCTCCGGGAAGCTCAAAGTGCTCGCAGAGAAGCCGCGATTGCACAACGCTTGGTGGAAAAACTCGAAATGCAATTGGCGCAATCTAAAGAAAACAATTCTGAATTGATGAAGATTTTGAATGATACTCGGCGCCGTACAGAAACAGCTTTACGAATTGCCAAAAGCGCAGAGAAAAAAGCCCAGCTTATTACCTTGCCTCAACCAAGTATTTTAGGTGCGAATTTATCGAATCAATTAAGGGAAGGCAGGATTGAAACACAGCAACATTTTGATCAGATTATGAAGGATCAAAAAGTTGCTGCAGCATCCAGAGAAACCCTCATGTTGATGTTAGGGCTTCTCATTACCGTCTTAATCATTGGTTTATCCTTTATTGTTATCCGAAATAATACTAGGCAAAAGGTATTGGCGGATAAACAGCCTGATATTTTGGTAAAGGCGAGACCAAAAACTGTTCTTCCGACTGTCCACTCTGAAACAAGTTTTGCAGAGTATGTTCTTGACGGTAAAGACGAAAATGGCATTAGGTATTTGCTAAGAATATCTGGTGATCAAATGGCGACATCGGACGGTATTATTATTGGCCGAAATCCAAAAGATTCCCCTTATATTGTTAACCATGCAGATGTATCAAGGAGACATGCTCGTTTAAAATTGATGAAAGATCGTGCATTCATTGAAGATCTTGGATCAACCAATGGAACATCAGTGAATGGTCAAGCTATCGATGACAAAGGCCCAGTCTCCGTGTCTAGCGGAGATCAAATCATCATTGGTTCTGTCGTCATGAAATTAAGAGTCCTCAACGGATAAAGAGCCCTCAACAGTTTGAGAGTCTTCAAATAGCGTTATAACAATAAATCATAGTAATAGATCAATGCATATCTACACTATATTGGCTTATCTGTTAAAATCAGCCGCCTTGGTGTGGTAGCAATTCAATCCCCCAAGTTTCTAATTGAAAAGTTCACAATTGAAAAGATCCCAATTAAATATCATGCGGATTGTCATGACATTCGATAAGTACATGGGGTTAGGCTAAATGTTGCAGGAAGAGTTATGTCAGTAGTAGAAAAAATAAATTCAGATGCTGGTTTAGATAACGAGAGGAGTACGATTGTCGTGCGTTTCGCTGGTGATTCTGGTGACGGTATGCAATTGACTGGAAATAATTTCACCAATGCGTCGGCCATTTATGGAAATGATCTGGCTACCTTTCCGGATTACCCTGCTGAGATCCGTGCGCCAGCGGGTGCGAAATTTGGAGTTTCTGCTTTTCAAATTTGTTTTGGTTCAGATGAAGTCACAACCGCTGGGGATGAAGTAGATGTCCTTGTCGTTATGAATCCCGCAGCGCTTATCACGAATCTCGACCTTCTCATCACTGGTGGGTTGATTATCGTGGATATTGATGCTTTTACAGCGAAGAATTTGAAAAGAGCCGGATATGAAAACAATCCTCTTGAAACTGATGAACTCGATGCCTACCGTGTTTTGCCCATTAGTATCACTAAACAGGTTTTGGATACTGTAAAACCCTTTGGGCTGAGCCATAAGTTTGCTGTTAGATGCAAAAATATGTGGACACTTGGATTGACACTATGGCTGTTTGACCGAAGCCGAGAACTTATTATTTCTGGCTTAAGAACTAAATTTTCAAATAATTCTGAAATCGCCGATGCCAACATTGCCGCTGTTAATGCGGGGCATGCATTTGGAGAAACTGCTGAATTACCCTCAGGAATAGAAGTTTACAAAATCTTACCAGCATCAGTTCCAGCAGGCTTGTATCGGAATATTACGGGCACTGAAGCGCTAGCTTATGGTGTTATTGCAGGCGGTCAACTTTCGAACCTACCGATTTTTTTTGCATCGTACCCGATTACACCTGCTTCGGGTCTACTGCATGCTCTTTCAAATCAGAAAAATTTCGATGTCATTACGTTTCAAGCAGAAGATGAAATTGCCGCAGTTTGTGCTGCATTAGGCGCGTCATTCGCAGGCTCGTTAGGCGTTACATCCAGTTCGGGCCCTGGGATTGCATTAAAGTCCGAGGCGATATCTCTCGCCATTGCAACAGAATTACCTTTGCTTGTCGTAAATACACAAAGGGGAGGGCCTTCCACTGGACTTCCTACGAAAACAGAACAGTCAGATTTGAACCAATCACTCTTTGGTCGGCACGGGGATTCAAGTTTGCCGGTTGTTTCAGCTAGTTCCGCTTTAGATTGTTTTGAAGTCGCGATAGAAGCCATCCGTATCGCCACTAAATACCGAACGCCTGTCATTTTGTTAAGTGACGGTTATATGGCAAATGCATCAGAACCTTGGAAAGTCCCTAATTTTGATGAAATCAAACCCTTTCCCGTCCAGCACGAGACTGAAGTTGAAGGATTCACACCTGCTAAGAGAGACCCTGATACCCTCGCGCGCGTGTGGGCAAAGCCGGGAACCAAAGGTTTAGAACATCGAATTGGTGGGATAGAAAAAGATGCTAATACTGGAGATATTTCTTATGAGCCGGCTAACCATCAGTTGATGACGAATATAAGAAAACAAAAAATTGATGGTATTAGTCGGGATATACCATCGCAGGAAATATCTCTAGGTGAGAGTCGTGGAAAACTAGTGGTGCTTGGTTGGGGCTCAACTTTTGGTGCGATTCATCAGGCGGTTAAACGAGCTCGACAGGAAGGCCTGGAAGTCTCACATATTCATATCCGGCATATTTGGCCAATGCCAGAAAACCTAAATACGCTTTTAGCTGGGTTTGAACGGGTGTTGATGCCTGAAATGAATACGGGTCAGCTCGTTAAGGTCATCCGTTCAACCTTCCTGATAGACGCATTAAGTTTGTCGAAAGTAAGTGGTCAACCATTTAAGATTCAAGAAATTTCGGATGCGATATATTCGTGTCTGGAGGAAGTGAAATGAGTGAATTGACACTAAAAGATTATGCAACAGAACAGGAAGTTCGATGGTGTCCTGGATGTGGTGATTATGCGATATTAAAGACTATTCAAAAATTTTTACCGACGCTTGGTATTCCTAAAGAACAAAGTGTTTTTATATCAGGTATTGGTTGTTCCTCGCGTTTTCCGTATTACATGAACACTTACGGATTTCATACGATTCATGGCAGAGCACCCTCAATCGCAACGGGTGTTAAGCTGGCTAACCCAGAGTTGGATGTGTGGGTGATTACCGGTGACGGTGATGGTTTAAGCATTGGTGGTAATCATATGCTTCATGTTTTAAGGCGAAATGTTAATTTGAATATACTGCTTTTCAATAATGAAATTTATGGTTTAACTAAGGGGCAATATTCTCCAACATCTCAAGTGGGTTTGAGAACCCCGTCTTCTCCAGATGGATCTGTAGATAACCCTTTATCCCCCTGTACCTTTGCTTTGGGTGCTGGGGCTCGTTTTATTGCACGAAGCATTGATACGGAAATGAAACATTTAACATCTGTATTGAGTAATGCCCATGCTCATCAGGGCAGTTCATTTGTTGAGATTCTACAAAATTGTCCAATCTATAACGATGGTATTTTTGATCGAGTTAAAGACAAAAAAACCGCCAGTGAGAACAGACTGATACTTCAAAATGGCCGAGCGATGTTGTTTGGCGAAGACGGTACAAAAGGGTTGAGATTGAATCTTGAATCTTTGAGTTTAGAAGTTGTGACTATTGGAGAAGGGGGTGTGGTGCTTTCGGACATTGTTATTCATAATGAAAGAAACAAAACATTAGCGCATATGTTGATGGAGTTGGATTTATCTATCTTTCCAACGCCATTAGGCGTTATTTACCATAACCCGATTAACCCTTATGATGATCAGGTCTATGCACAAAGAATTAAGGTTAGAGAGACAAAAGAAAAAGTAGATATGAATGCCCTCCTGAGATCGGGACATACTTGGACTGTTGAAAAAGGGTAAATTGCTTTTGTTGAGTAAATTATTAGTTAAATTGGATCAGATAAGATGACTATGACGGATTTTGCAGCTGCAGATAACATTGGTACCATCGCCGTACAAGAAAGGCACAAAATCGATATAGAAGTCTTGTACGAGTACATGTTGGAACATGTTAATGGCTTTCATGGCAAGATAACAATCGAAGAATTTGCAGGTGGCCAATCCAACCCAACCTATAAAGTCAGCTCGCCGGATCGAAATTATGTACTCAGAAGAAAGCCTCCAGGTAAACTTTTAAAATCTGCCCATGCTGTGGATCGTGAGTACAAGATACTAACAGCCCTCCAATCCACAGAAGTTCCTACTGCCAAGACTTATGCATATTGTGACGATGAGTCCATCTTAGGAACACCATTTTATTTAATGGAGTATCTTGATGGTCGAGTTATTTGGGATGCTAATGAGGGGCCCTACAGTCCTGAAGAAAGAGGTGGATTTTGGGATGCAGCTAACAAAGCAGTGGCGCAACTTCATAATGTTGATTTCGATAAAGTAGGATTATCAAGCTACGGTAAACATAGTGAATACATATCCCGCCAGATTAATAGATGGTCTTCACAGTATGAGTACACCAAAACCGTCGAAAACCCGTACATGGATAACCTGATTGAATATTTGCCCAAGAATATTCCTATTGATGAGGGCTGCACAATTGTTCATGGTGATTTGCAGATTGCGAACATGATGATGCATAAGGATAAAACAGAAGTCATTGGTATACTGGATTGGGAGCTGAGTACCTTAGGGAGTCCGCTTTCAGATTTCGCGTATATGTGCCGTCCTTATAGAGATGCATTGAGAGGTGTTAATTTAAAGGAACTAGGTATCCCCTCTGAAGAAGCGTTTGTAGAAGCATATTGTATACGCACTGGTCGTGACGGTATTGAAAACTGGGATTACTATTTGGCTTTTAATATGTTTAGGCTCTCTGGCATATTGCAAGGCATTGCGAAAAGGGTGCTGGATGGTACCGCAGCTAGCAAACAAGCTGAGCAAGCGGGAGCGGGTGCATTTGATATGGCGAAATTAGCATGGGCACAGATAGACAAAAGCGTCGTATTATCTTAATTGTGACAAAGCCTTCTAGAATCTTGGCGAACAGCGTGATGAGTACAAGAGCCAGAAAATAAGAGTCCGAAAAAAAAGAATCTAAGCTTAGGCAATTGGCGGCAGCAGCTTCTCGATCAATCTAACCCAATAGGTAGCACCAATGGGCAGTACATCATCGTTAAAATCGTAACCGGGGTTGTGTACGCTGTCTGTTTTGCCATTGCCTATCCAGACATAGCTCCCCGGCTTCTCTTGTAACATAAAAGCAAAGTCTTCTGAGCCCATGGCGGGTGTTGGATTTAGATTAACTGCGTCTGTTCCCACGATACTGGTCGCGACTTCGGCAGCGATATTCGATTCGGCTTCTGTGTTTATTGTCGCGGGGTAGCGATGTTCATAGGAAAACTCTGCTTTGGCACCATAGGCTTTGCAAATTTCCGTCGCCATTCGCCTCATTTTTTCTTCCATCAGGATTTGTATTTTTGGGGAAAAACTACGAGTACAACCGGAAATTTTAACTTCATCTGGAATCACGTTATAAGCATCTCCACCGTGAAACTGGGTAATACTTAATACTGCGGGTTCCTGGGGATCAATAAAACGACTGATAATACTTTGGTAAGCTTCGATTATTTTACTGCCAATAACGATGGGGTCAATTGTGAATTGAGGCATGGCAGCATGGCCACCTTTACCCTTTATTGTTAGATTAAAGATATCAAAAGCTGCCATCATGGGGCCTGATTTAACCGCAAAGGAACCCATTGGCATACCGGGAATATTATGCATACCATAGACGGATTCAACGGGATATCGTTCAAACAATCCTGCCTCTATCATGGCTTTTCCACCACCTTCGTTTTCTTCTGCGGGCTGAAAGATCAAGTGGACGATGCCTTCAAATTCTGCATCTTCAGAGAGGTATTTTGCTGCACCTAATAGCATTGCAGTGTGGCCGTCATGCCCGCAAGCGTGCATTTTACCCGGATATGTGGAGACATGATCAAAGTCATTTGCCTCTAGAATGGGGAGGGCATCCAAGTCTGCTCTGAGCCCGATAGCGCGATTGCCCCGCCCTCTTTTTAAGGTACCTACAACACCCGTTCCGGCAATACCTGTCTCAACTTCAAAACCAAAACTCGTTAATTTTTCAGCTACAATCTTAGCGGTGCGATGCTCTTCAAAAGCAATCTCTGGGTGGGCGTGAATGTCCCGACGCCATACTGTCATTTCTGTCTGGTACTGATTAATTGCTTCTATTGTTTTCATAAGCTTTTAATGCTCGAAGGAGATGTTTTTAATGTAAAATTATTCAGGTTCAATTTCAATATACCATTAACTGAGCGAGAGGCAGATCGGTTTTTATCTCTAGGTAATACCCTCATTGTGAGCGCGGATGTAGTCGAACAATTCAAGTAAGCCGTCATCCTCGTTACTGCCGCAGATAAAATCAGAGATTGATTTGAGCTTATCATGGGCGTTCCCCATAGCGACGCCTAGTCCCGCAGCGCCCACCATTGACAAATCGTTTAATTCATCTCCTACGGCACAAATATTATTGACTTGAAGGCCGAAGACTTCTGCAACATGTCTCAGCCCATACCATTTATCGACATGACGCTGTGTCACTTCACAATAATGTGCATCACCACCAAATTGGGTTACAACAGTGACATTAAAACGATTGTCTTTTTCTAACTCACTTACAAACCCTTCCAATTTTGACTCTTTGTCAAAGGTTGCGAGAGCAAGATAATTATTTTGTTCATCCAATTTGAGCAAATCCGCACCATGAGCATAATCCAAATTATTCTTATAGTAAGAGCTTATGCCGCTATGCCATTCAACTGCATTATCGATGATAAAATCAGGCCCCCCGATGGTATGAGCGTCTCTTTGGGCTGCGATCGCGAGATCGTATTTTCTGGCTAGCGTGGTGATGATTGTAAATTCTTGTTTTGAAAATGTTGAGTCTAGAACAGTCACTTTTTGTGGATCTTTGACAAGAGCGCCACCATTGCAAATACAATAGGTTTCAAAGTCAAGGTTATCAATGACATATTGAGCTGTACGGAATCTTCGGCCTGTTGATATGACAACTTCGATTCCGTCATTGTGAAGTTGCGTGAGAGCGTTTCGTGTTGCGGGTGAAATTTTATGATCTTTCAGGGCGAGTGTACCATCTAGGTCGAGAGCGATCAGTTTGATTTTTTCAGGCATGAATTAGCCGCCAATTCGATAACGGAGTTTGATGACAAAGATATCAACCAGTGCATCGGTCCAGCTGCCGCGGAGGAGGTCTCCAAAGGAATCATTTGGCATAGTGGCGACATTTGAGCCTCGGGTGTAAACAACAAATAAGTCAGATAGCGGCGCAAGCTCCCATCGATAACGAGCTTGAAATGTTAAGCGACTGATATTGAAATCCCGGTCGGCGTCTCCTGCTAAACGTGTTACGGGATCTAGAGAACCTTCATTCAGGGGAACCTCCCATCGTTCTGATTCATTCGCCTTAAATCCTGCCCACTGTGCAGTAATTCTAAATTCTTGTTTGGCGGAAAGGAAAAAATCTAAAGAAATATTGGGTCGCCAAATTTCGGCATCAAAGGTGGTAAAATTGCGGTTGTTGTGATGGAGTAACCAGCCTTGTCGGTCTTGATAGTTCAAGCGCATAGCGAAAGAGAATCTATCGACGGGGCGCCATACAAGATTAACAAAATAGTTCATCATCTGGCCACCGATGTCCTCACCTTGATATTCTATCGCCCCACCCACTGAAAACTTCTTCGATTGATCGGTTTCTGCAAAAACTTCAGCCTGCCATCGACCCTCGATTCGATAGTCCCCATTATCCAAGCTATCTCGATCTTCCCATCGGGACGGGAAGTAATTAATTTGTGAAAACATAAAGGTATTGTTGTTGAAGCTGCGTTCCTGATTGAAGAAAAGGCCGCTGCGTACCAACTTACCATTGGTGTTGTACTTTTGCACCACTCGCATTCCGGTAGATTTGCGCTTTAAGTTTTTCAGTCCGCTTTCGTTTTTGTTGTAAGAATAGACCAAACCAACAGTATCATTGCGTCGCAAAAAACCTAAGTCGTTAATATCGAGTGCGTCATCAAAATAATCAAAAGAAAATCGGTGAGTACGACCTTGTTGCGCTGAATAGGTCACGTCAAAGAAACCGCCTTGACCACTGATGTCTCCGACCTTGCTATACATAAACTGAGCATCGGTGTTCCACTTTCCGTCAGCGGAGAGATAGTGGCCGTCTATACCGTGAACTATAGCGTTTTCTTGTGGATGTCGTACTGTGGTAGTCATCCAACCGAGTGAGCGGCGAGCCCCGGTACTAGTGTCCTCATATATGAACCGGGCAACGCCAAATTCCCTTCCATCCTGTACCGTACTAAAGGCGATATCGTTTACAGTGCCGGTCAGTTTTGTATCTTCCTCGAAAGCCGCGAGCACACCGTATCGCATATTTCCATATTGACCAGTGATTTTCGTTGCGCCTATTAATTCGGAAGGTTGATTGGCTTCAATACCAGTCAGTTGAAAATCGTTAACTAGTGTAGCTTTGGGCGCGCTACCGATACGCCTTGTATTGAGCAAGGTAGTGGGTGTTCCGCGTCCGTTTCTCCGTTGGCGGGCTCGGGCGCTTGTCACAAAAACTTCTTGGCCCTCAAGGAAGAAAGCACGTTTCTCTGGAAAAAAGGTTTCAAAAGAGGATAGATTGACAACCACGTTGTCAGATTCCACATTGCCAAAGTCAGGATTTATGGTGGCCGAAATTTGTAGGTTACTTGTGGGGCGCCAAAATATATCGAAACCCGCCTTGTAAGCATCGGCTCCATTGTCCAGAGTATTGTCATAGGAAGAGGAAGCATAGGGGTAGAAGGTAAATTGCTGTTTAGGGTTTACATTTTCAAAGCTTATTTTTTGAAATTTGGAGATAAACACAGTGTTCGTTCTAGGTAAACTAGGGAAACCCCAACTTTCATTTTTATGTGCGACGCTTCTAGCTAGGTAATAGCTCATTTCCCTGTAATCGGTCTCACCTTCTGGCATGGTCATAATCGACCAGGGTATAAAGAATTCTGCGGTCCAACCGTTATCGTGTTCCGCTGATGCACCGTACCATGGGCCATCCCATTGACTGGCATATTGACGTTCCGGTAGTAATGTACCGTCCTGAAGGGTACCACCGAGGTTTACACTGAACCAATAACCATATAAGCCCCGCCCACTTGGATCGATGGTGATCGTTATTGAGTCCCGTTTAATAAACCTGTCTCGAGAGCTTAGTCGTGATACCAATGTATCTACGGGTTGTTCAGCCCAAACACCAAGATATAGCCCCTTTTTTGTATAGAACAAATGAGAGCGAGTTTCATAAGGTGGTTTATCTAAGGTATCTGGTTCGACAATAACCATATCGTCTTTCATCGGCAAGGATGCCCAAATTGCTTCATCCAGCACACCATCGACAACGATGTCCGCTGATTCTACTTCAGTGACAATAATTGAATTAGGCGACGCCTGTACTGCGAATGCTGCTGATGTCTGGAGGCAGAATAGGCAGAGGATATGTAATAATTGGGAAATTCTCATATTAGGTGCATATTGTAACTTATTCTTGAGGATAGATTGCCTAAACCTTTTGGTAAATTTCATGTCCTCGTAGCTTTGCCTAAAAGCCGTGCCTAATAAATGTACATTCTAAAAGGTTGGTTGCGAAAAGGTTGTCCAAGTTGCACATGATATCTGTATAATTATTCCTCAAATACCATTCAAGTTTTCGCCACAAAAGTAGTACGCTATTGAATATTAAGCAAGTCATCGCTGAGCTCTATCAACATCTAGGTCTCAGGTTTATCAATCTCCTTGCAAGATCAAAAAAGTACCAATTGAGTGCAGATATTTCCTATGGTGCTCACGATCGATTGAAACTTGATTACTATAGAATTAAGGGTGAGTCCAAGAAACCTACAATTATATTTTTCTATGGTGGAAATTGGCGGAGCGGGGATCGCCAAAATTATCGCTTTGTTGCTGATACCTTAACGTCATTAGGTTACAACGTGATTATTCCTGATTACCGTTTGTACCCCTTAGTAAGATTTTCCGAAATTCAAGAAGACGTGATCGAAGCAACCCACTGGGCATTGAGAGAAGTCCCTTCTGACCAGCCGCTCATTGTTATGGGGCATTCTGCAGGAGCGCAATTGGGGGCTTTGCTTTGCCTAAATAGCAGCTTGCTCAATACCGAATATAAGGCAAATGATCGCATTAAGGGATTTATTGGTCTTGCCGGCCCCTATGATTTTTATCCTTTTACAGAAGATGACCATTGGGATCTATTTGGACCTGCCTCTAGATATGCTGAGACCCAAGCCATCAATTATGTTCGTTCTGACTCACCACCGCTCTATTTATTGCATGGGGAGACAGACATTCGCGTCAGGCGAGGTAATTCTAAAAGTTTAATGGAAAAGGCTCAGGCTAAGGGCTGCCGTGCGTCCCGTGAAGTTTACAAGAATACTGGACACGTAGACATTATTCTGGGCTTTACTCGATTTCACAGAGATAAAAGCCCAGTTATCAGAGATATTGTCAACTTCTTAGAGAAACTCTGATTAGAGTTCTGATTATGTCGGGGATGCCTTTTTATAAGGTGGTCGCATTGCAGCGGCTAGTTTTGAAACAGTCTTCGACTGAGTGAAAACTGCCTTGGCATGGCTAAAATTTTTAAAGCCATCATGTCCATGATATGAGCCCATACCACTAGGGCCTACACCACCAAAAGGTAAATCCTCTTGTGCAACGTGCATGACAACGTCATTCACTGTCACACCACCTGATGTTGTATGAGTGAGTACTCGTTTTTCTTCCTGCTTGTCTTGGCCGAAATAATATAGTCCCAGAGGGCGAGCATGGTCGTTAATGTAGGCTAGTGGTTCTTCGATTTCTGTATAGGTTTTGATTGGTAGAATAGGACCGAATATTTCCTCCTGCATGACTGCCATATCTTCTGTGGGGTTAACGACCAATGTGGGAGGGATTCGATTGAACTCTTGCTGAGAGAAGTCTTCATCCGCGGGGTTAATTTCAATTAGCTCTGCGCCTTTCTCTTTGGCATCCTCAAGATAGGAGTTGAGTCGATCGAAATGTCGGTCGTTGACAATAGAGGTGTAATCTGGATTGTCTTTCAAATTAGGATACATTTTCTTAACTGAATCTTTAGCCGCAGCAATAAATTCTTGTGCTTTGTTTTCTGGTACAAAAACGTAGTCTGGTGCAAGGCAAATCTGGTCTGCATTTAGAGTTTCACCTGCCATGATATTGGTAGCTGAGAGTTTTATATCTGCACTTTTTCCGATCACTACTGGGGATTTTCCACCAAGCTCCAAAGTCATGGGTACGAGATTTTCCGCCGCAGCTCTCATAACATGCTTTGCGACTGCGGTAGCGCCGGTAAATAATAGATGGTCGAAAGGGAGGGTGCTAAATGCGGCTCCGACTTCTGGCCCCCCTGTTAAAAAGGCGACTTCTTCTTCATCGAAGCATTCTGCAAAAACTTCTTTCATTAAGTCAGAGGTTACAGGTGTAAATTCTGAAGGTTTAATCATGGTGCGATTACCCGCAGCAAATATTCCTGCGAGAGGGCCAAAGGTAAGTTGGACAGGGAAATTCCAGGGTGAGATACATCCGATGACCCCCAGGGGTTGATATTCAACTCGTGCTCTTGATCCAAAAAGACCGAGAGGAAACATCGCGTTGCGTTTTTCAGGCCGCATCCATTTGCGGATATGTTTTTTTGCATCTTTTAAGGGACCGATAGATCCGTCGATATCAGTTATCTTAGATTGCTCAATGGATCGATGTCCAAAGTCAGCTGCCATGGCCTCACTTAGTTTCCTTCCATGTTTTTCTAATATGCCAATAGTTCGATCAATACGATCTATCCTAGTGTCAACAGTGACGACACCCTCAGCGATATAAGCCTTCTTTTGTTTTTCCAGAATCCCCATCATCGCTTCTCGAATGGGGTTGCTTTCTACTTGCTCGCTCATTGTGACTGCCTCAGTTTGATCATCAATTTTGTGGATATGGTAACAGCTTTTATTGAAACTAATCTTTCCTCACGATCTTCCTATGAGAATTCTTCTGTGGTGTAGCGCTGAATTTGGCAATTCTGCCAAGAATCTGTCGGCAGGCCTGCCTTTTGCCGAAGAGACCTGATGAAATCTGGAGCGGAAGGAAGCTGTTTCCAAACCGAGGGTAAGTAGGTTGCTCCTCTGCCATTTTCTTCGAGAATGATACCGTCTATTCCTGGACGAATTGTTTCCAATAATTCATCAAAGCTCATGATACCCAGAGCTTGTGGCCTGCTGAGGATAGATGCGAGAATTTCAATGTTTTGGAATTCTTCTATCGTGAGTGATGGAAACCGTGGGTCTTTAAAGGCTGCCGCCTGGGCATTATGAGCAATATCGAGTAAGAGAGGACGGTGGGCCTCAAGGCTACCGATACAACCCCTCAATTGCCCATTGATATTGATGGTAATAAAGGATGCCCCTTCTAATTTTAGCCTTTCTGAATATGCACTAAGTTCAATGTTAAAACTCGATTTACGGGTCAAGCCATGGAGAATAGAATGGCGAGCAAGTTGAATAATCTGTTGTCTGGGTGGGGTTGAGAATTCGCAGCTTGTTTGATGGAGCGCGAAAGCTCCGTATCCTACAACGCTGCTTTTGTTTGCAGCTGTGTCACCCGTAGCGTCACCTGAATTGGTAAGCGATACTTGTGAAATATCGTATTTTTTTGCTTTAGCAAGATGAAGTAGTCCGTTTATGGCGTGACAACCACAAGCTTCCTCTCCCGTCAGGCTGGCATTGAGACTTAGAATTTTAGCTGATGTGGCTTGATCGACTCGTTTTGCGTCCTCAAAGGATAAAAAATGACTCATATCTGAGCTGATGAGAATAAGTGTTTCCTGCCCGCCCCATAACCTTTCGATCAAACTGGCGACCTCTTCTTTTTTCGCATTACCTATTACGATGGGTACTAATTTGAAATTATTGAGATGGTGCTGAAGGAAGGGGAGATGAACTTCAAGGCTGTGTTCATTCAGATGAGCTCGATCCAAACAAACAGTCTGCGCTGAGATTGCTTGAATAATCTCAGTATCGAGTTCTATTAAACCCAGAGGCGTTTCATAGTATTTTGCACTACTCGTCGCCATTCCTTTGAATGCTACATGATGGGAGGGACCCATGAGAATGACGCGGGAGAAATTTTTATCTAATAGTTTATAAAGCTCCGCTGCTGTAGAGCCAGAATAGATGTACCCTGCATGAGGGACGATTATTGCTTTTATTGATTTGTCTATTCCCCCCCTTTCGCCTAACAAGGTATCTACAGTTGAATAGAGTTCTTGTTTGTTTTGTGGGTAGAAACTCCCCGCAACTGCCGCCCGTCTAATTTCGTTCATATCACCCAATATCTCTCATCTCACAGTCTTTTTGTCGTTATTACCGTGTAATATAAATCATTCTAATGACTTGTTAGGCTATTGAAAGCTTATGCCATCTATCATCCATTATCGACATTATAATTCACGTGCGAAAGAGGATTCTAAGCATAGGGCTCGAATGAATGGCATACATGAGACTAAGTATTGGCACCAAATTGAGGATGGTAGAGTTCAATGTGATCTCTGTCCGAGATACTGTCGCTTAAAGGAAGGGCAGCAAGGCTTATGTTTTGTTCGGCAGAATCAAAACCAGAAAATAGTCTTAACAAGTTATGGCCGTTCTAGTGGCTTTTGTATAGACCCCATCGAGAAAAAGCCGTTGAATCATTTTCTACCTGGCACACCTGTTCTGTCATTTGGCACCGCAGGGTGTAATTTGGCCTGTAAATTTTGTCAAAACTGGGATATTAGTAAATCTCAAGAAATGGAAACCTTGGCAGATTCTGCCTCACCGGAAAAATTAGTTCAGCTTGCCCTGTCAACGAAATGTCGGTCTATCGCGTTTACTTACAATGATCCTGTTATTTTTCATGAGTATGCAATTGACGTTGCGATCGCTGCACGAGAACAGGGAGTCAATACCGTTGCGGTTACAGCGGGTTATGTATGTGAAGAGCCGAGAAAAGAATTTTTTTCTCACATGAGCGCTGCCAATATCGATCTCAAAGCCTTCAGTGACGGATTTTATCGCTCTATTTGCGGCGGAAAACTAAGCGTTATTCTGGACACCTTGTTATATCTCCATAATGAGACAGACACTTGGTTTGAACTGACGACATTGTTGATTCCGGGTGAAAACGATTCAGAACAGGAAATTGAAAAAATGGCGCGGTGGATAGTTGATAACCTTGGCTTTGATATACCGCTTCACTTTACAGCATTTCACCCTGATTTTAAGATGCGGGGACATTCTCCTACGCCGCCTTCGACTTTGACGAGGAGTAGACAGATCGCAATAGACACTGGAATGAATTATGTTTATACAGGGAATGTACATGATGCCAGTGGAGGTTCAACATACTGTTCTAAATGCAGCGCACAATTGATTGAACGAGATTGGTATGAATTGGGTGCTTGGAATTTAGATGAACAGGCTTGTTGTCATCAATGCAGAGTAGTGTTACCGGGCGTTTTTGAAGCCAGACCCGGAACATGGGGTTCAAAACGGCAGGTTTTGGATTTAAGCGAACACTGATCTAAGCCCAAGCAAACCAAGCTGTTGAAACGATAACGGAGATTGTGAAAGCAGAAAATATGATAGGAAATGACGACAAAATTCAATCTGTTCAAGATTTACTGACCTGCGTGAAGCAACCAGATGTGATCAGCATGGATTGTTCACTATTTAATCGAGGGATTGACAACTACCACGTTGATGTTCATTTGAGTGATTCATTTGTTTTGCAAGCCAGTTTGATTATTGAATCAGTCGTAAAGAGAGTTATCGCAGGAGATCGCGCAATACCTGGAAATTCAGATGAATTAGAAAATTTTCGAAATGCCTTTAATGACATGATGCGCACAACTTTTCATCGGGCAAAAACTGACCTCCAGGTTGAAGCAATACGTTTTTTACAATTTGGCGTGGTGAAATTTATCTTGCTGCAGACTCGGGTTCAACTCGATACTTATACAAAACAGCTCGAAGAGAGTATCGCCCAACAACAATACGCAGGTTCACGCAGCTTATTGCCATCACAGGAAAAATTAGCCTGGTATCGAAAAAATTATAATGATTTTTTATATCGTGCTAATAGGGCTGTGTTTCAGCAACTTCAAAGAGAGGAAAATGGACATCTTCGCGGATTAAGAACTCAGCTCTTGGGTTCGGAGTTTCCGGAGTTGGTTAATATTCTTTATAACCCCATGCTAACCGCCGATTCACCGACAGATATTCTTCTTCTAGTTGAGAACTATGGGCTATGGACAGATTTTAATGAAACTAATGCCGAGTTGGAAACAATGCTGCAAGCTCATCTTAAAGAATTGCCTACTCTGCCGTTAAAACCGGTAAAACAAAGGTCCTCTGCACAGTCTGAGGTCTTTGATGAATTGTCAGGCTTGTTTTCGGTGCAAAGTCTATTAGGCCCGAGTGATGATCAAAGTAATGAAGTTAGCGAAAGTTTTACCTGGTTGGAGCAACCGGGGAATGTCCGCTTACTTTTTGATGGTGCAGTTCACGATGCCTATCTTCAAAAAGCGAAAGAAACCCAGGGAATGATCGATCACCGTAGTTTCAAGTCGGCGCTAAAAGAGCTATTGAAACTCATATCTGAAATACGTGAAAAGCTGTTTCCAGAGAAGCTCATGAAGGAAGCACTAGCGGCCTATTTATTAAGAGAAAAATGGATTCGCGCGGATAGAGAAACCTTTCCCCTTGAAACTGCCTGCGCGTACATCGCAGGCAATGACATTAAAAGAATTCTCTCCAAGCTTGATCTTGAGAAGGAGTCAACAGCTGCATTGCTGAAGAAGCTTGATGAGATAGCAGTCGATGTGAATCGTCTCTATAGAGAAGAATTGTATGAAAAATTCCTACGTTTGCTGAGCGATTTCTGTCGTTATCGCTTGCATCTCAAATATTTTCGCTTCGCTCACAGAATATTTAACCGCGTCAAATTAATTTTGAACCTGAAGAACTTCAACTCGCGAGGGCGGGAGGCAAGCTTTACGAACTGTTACGACTTGATGAATCCCAGGAATTGGAAGTAAGAGACCCTGAAGTTATTCATCATGTGATTATTAAAGCTGATATAAGAGGCTCCACAAAGGTCATCTCAGAGTTACTCAATAAAGGACTTAATCCAGCCTCATATTTTAGTATGAGATTTTTTGATCCACTCACCTTGTTACTAGAAAAATACGGTGCTGTTAAAGTTTTCATAGAAGGTGATGCGATTATTCTATGCATCTATGAAAAAAGTGATGAGCCTCATCAGTGGTATTCTGTTGCGAGGGCTTGCGGTATTGCCAAGGACATAATTGATCTTGTGAATTCCAAGAATTCCCATTCGAAACAAACGGGCTTGCCCAAATTAGAAGTGGGAATAGGTATTTCATTCTGTACAGAAAAGCCTCTTTTTCTCTTCGACGACGAGAAACCTATTATGATTTCTCCGGCGATTGGGAAAGCGGATCGGCTTTCTTCTTGTTCCTGGAAACTTCGAGAAACTTACTCACAAGGTATGTTTAATGTAGAGGTGCTTGAAATTGCAGGAAACGACAAATCAAGAGGTGAGAAAGGCCAGAATAAAATTTGTTATAACGTGAACGGTATTTTGATAGATGATGAAAGCTTTAAAAAGCTGAAGTCTGAAGTCGTCATGAAAAAACTGAATATTAAGGTAAATGAACAAACTCAAACCCTATATGTGACCAAATTTCCCGATGTTGTTGGCAAAGAAAGAGAACTTGTTATCAGGGAGGGGAAAATCTATCTTTGGGAAG